>CAZWFM010000001.1:0-33689 GCA_964633185.1 uncultured Bacteroidales bacterium
AAAGGGATGGGCCATTAATAATGATGGGAACCGTAAAATTGGATTTGCAGCTCCCAGTATCGAAGGACAGGAGCAAGTAATCAGGAAAGCTCAGGACATGGCAGGAATGCATCCGGAACAGATCAGCTATATAGAAACACATGGTACAGCAACCAAATTGGGAGATCCAATTGAATTTCAGGCTCTGGTCAATACATTCCGTGAAAGAACCAGGAAAAATCAGTTTTGCGGGATTGGCACGGTAAAAAGCAATATCGGTCATTTGGATGTTGTAGCAGGAGCAGTTGGCTTGATTAAAATTGCACTGTCATCCTATTACAAAAAGATACCGCCTACTTTATATTGTACAAAACCAAATCCATTATTAGATATAGAGAACAGTCCTTTTTATATTGCAGATAAGGTAGTTGAAAAGAAAAATGATTTGCCACTTACTATGGGTGTGAGTTCTTTCGGAGTTGGCGGTACAAATGCTCATGTGATTGTTCAGGAATATTTGGATGAAAGGCAAAAAAAAGAATCAGGAAATGCCCCTCAGCTAATACCTCTGAGTGCAAAATCAAATTCTTCACTAAGTAAACTTGAAAAAAATATTGTTGAGTACCTGAACAGAAATCCGGAGAATATTGAGGATGCTGCTTATACACTTCAATTTGGCAGGACACATATGCCCTATCGTTCTTATGTGATTGTTGAGCCAGGTAAAAAAACTCATATTGATGAATTCAAAAAAGGTATTCGTAATGAGCATCAGCCAAAACTTGTGTTTGCATTTCCGGGAGGAGGGGCACAATTTGTTGGAATGGGTAAAGAATTGTATAAAATAGAATCTGTCTTTAAAGAAGAAATAGATAAATGTTTTGCGATCTATAATTCAGTTACAGGTAAAGATCTAAAACATATGATTTTTAGTGATAAAGGGAATGTTAAAGCTGCTGAACAACTTACTGAAATTGAATATACTCAACCGGCTATGTTTTGTATTGAGTATGGTCTGTCAAAACTTTATATGCATTATGGAATGCATCCTGATTATCTGATCGGTCATAGTACGGGTGAATATATTGCAGCCTGTCTGGCTGATGTTTATGATGTGGAAACGGGATTGAAGATCATTATCAAACGTGGTGAGTTGATGCAAACAATGCCACCCGGCAATATGATGGCTGTGCGAGCCAGTGAAAAAGAATTAATAGAATTTAATGAAGGTTTATTTGATATTAGTGCAATAAACGCCCCAAAAGCTTCAACAATCTCGTTTAAACCCGAAAGAGCCGGTGAGATAATAACCCTGTTGGAGAAAAAAAAGATTGACTTTATTGAATTAAATACGAATAAAGCATTTCATTCGTCCGATTGTGATCCATTTTTAAATGAGTTTGCGGCTTTTGTTGATTCCTTCAAAAAGAATACACCCAGGTTACCTGTAATCTCCTCATATACAGGTACTTTTCTTTCCGATGAAGAAGCTGTGTCAGGCGATTATTGGGCAAGACAATCACGTGGAACAGTCAGGTTCAATCATGGTATCAAGGCATTAACGGAAGTAGGAGAGATGCTGTTTTTTGAAGTTGGTCCAAGCACACACCTTTCCTCTATGCTGCTTCAAAATGATAATATTGTTGATAAAACAACAATTATCAGCTCGATTGGGAAACCTGATGATGAGAGTGAATATATGAACTTTTTCAAATCCATTGGAAATCTATGGATTAAAGGAGTCAGGCCTGCATTTGATAAATTTCATACGGTCAATGCAACGGGTATAATAACTCTTCCGGCTTATCCATTTGAGAAGAAAAGGTATTGGATTGATGTGGTTAAAAAATATAGTGATACATGTGCACAAGAAGATCGATATGATCTTTCGCATGTTGAAGTATCTGATGAGGAAGAGATCATTGCAGGCAGTGATCATGAGGATTTAAGCAATCCACTACAAAATAAATTGAAAACTATATGGCAGGAATTCCTGGGTATTGATAATATTAGTATTCGTGATAATTTCTTCGAAATGGGAGGACATTCGCTTTTGGCATTGCAAATTTTATCGCGTGTGAAAGAAATCTTCAGTGTCGAGATAACCCTAAAAGCATTTTTAAGTGATCCAACCATACAATATGTCGAAGGGATAATTAAGGGTGCAGCCTCAAATATTGAGCATCAAATCAATTATGATGATTTGATACATAATTCAGAAAAGGGGCATTTGCCACTTTATTCTGAGCAAAAAAGACTATGGATTACAGCAAAATTGGACAGGGAGAATCCTGCATACAACATACCTACTACTTATCGGTTTGAAGGTCAAATCGACTATGAATTATTTCAAAAAAGCATTGAGCTATTATTTGAGCGTCATCATATTATATTTTGTGTTTTTAATGACATTGATGGAGAACCTTATTGCGAGATAAAAAAGCCCGCGAATATCAAAATACAAAGAACAGATATTTCCGGTTTAAGCGGGGATGAAAAGGCGAAAAAACTCACACAGGTTATTGCCGATGATTCAAGACAGATATTTGATCTGGAAAATGGTCCTTTATACAGGCTGATGCTTATCAAAACAAATAAGGATGAATTTTATTTCCATTCTACAATCCATCATTTGGTTTTTGATGGTTTGTCATGGGAGGTCTTGGTTAAGGATCTCAGTCAGATCTATAACAGTCTTTTGCATGGAAAGGAACCAAATTTGGACAGGTTAGAGATTCAGGCATATGATTATGCTTTTTGGCAAGCCAAACATGATATTCAAAAAAATGAGGATGAACTTAAAGATTTTTGGAAAAAACAGCTCAAAGATGTCTCTCCGATATTGAATTTCCCTTATGACAGGCCGAGAACCAGTCCGCCCACCGGTCATGGCAGTAAAGTATATATGCAAGTTCCTGAAGAGGATGCAATGAAACTTAGAAAGTTCAGTAGAACTGAAAATAGTACGCTTTTTATGACTATGCTTTCAATATTTAGTATGCTTATTCAGCGATATTCCGGTGAATCTGATTTTTGCATAGGAACTCCGGTTTCAAACAGGCCAAACAGTAAACTTGAGAAGATCTTCGGAATGTTTGTAAATACAATTGTTCTTCGTCAACAATTTGAGGGAATTAAAACCTTTAAAGACCTGGTCAATTTCACGAAAAGAACAGTTCTTGATGCCATTGCACATCAGGATTTACCTTTTGAGAAAATTGTAGAAAGCATACAACCTGAAAGATCTCTGATGTATAATCCAATATTTCAGATTGCATTTGCGTGGCAGAACAATGCCGGCAGTTCAATACATTTCGAGAAAGCAACCGGGGAAAGAGTTGCAATGACAGAAGGAATATCACCTTTTGATATAACGGTGTATATGTGGCAACATGGAGATATTATTGAAGCAGAAATTGAATATAACATTAGTCTGCTTGAGAGAAATACTATTTTACAATTTAAGGAAAATTTTCTCAGACTGATTAGAAATATAACCGATAATTTTGAGGCTTCACTTGCTGAAATTTCTCTGGTTACCGACGAGAATATCAAAATATTAAAAGGTTTAAGTGGGCAGACTACTGTATATCCTCGTGATTCTTCCATTATTCAATTGTTTAAAGAACAGGTTCATTTGCGGTCTGATGAAATTGCGGTCCAGTACAAGAATAAGAATCTTTCTTATTCGGAATTGGACAAAAAGTCAGATAAGTTGGCGGCTCAATTAAGCAAGATAGGAGTTCATCCTGAAGATGCTATAGGTTTGTTTTGCACTAAGTCTTCGGATTTAATAGTTGGTATGCTGGCTATTCTGAAGGTCGGTGGAGCCTATCTTCCTTTGGATCCGGACTATCCGGTTGAAAGGATTGACTATATGATTCAGGATGCAAAATGCAGGGTAATACTAACACAGAAGCATCTCCACAACATTCCTCTTGATTGCCCAAAAGTACTGTTAATCGATGATCCTGATATGTATAAGTCTGATGCCCCAATACCATCAGTTTCCATAGGTGCTACTAATCTTGCTTATATCATGTATACTTCGGGAACAACGGGGAAACCCAAAGGTAGCATGATTGAACACAGAAGTGTAATTCGTTTGGTAAGAAATACCAATTACATAGAATTAACTGAAAAGGATAATATATTGCTCACAGGGGCCATAGGATTTGATGCTACTACCTTTGAGATTTGGGGAGCACTTCTTAATGGAGGAAAACTATTTATTGTAGACAAAGAGGTAATACTTACACCTGCAAAGCTGGAGCAGGACTTGAAAGAAAATAAAATTACAACGCTTTGGCTTACGTCCTCCCTTTTTACACAGATTGCAGAAATTAATTCCGGACTATTCAAAGGTCTTCGATCACTTCTTGTCGGAGGGGATATTCTTTCCGTTGAGCACATTAAGAAAGTTCGGCATAAAGCTCCTGATCTTACAGTTATAAACGGTTATGGTCCGACTGAAAATACCACGTTTTCTACCTGCCATGTAATTGATAAAGACTATGATGGAAGTATACCAATTGGGAAACCCATTAGTAACTCAACAGCCTATATATTTGACAAGTATATGAATTACTGTCCTGTTGGCATAATTGGTGAACTTTATGTTGGAGGTGATGGTCTCTCAAGGGCATATCTTAATGATGAGGAATTGAACAAGGAAAAATTCATTGAACATCCATATATTCCGCGAGAAAGACTTTTTAAAACAGGTGACCGGGTAAGGTGGTTGGATGATGGCACAATTGAATTTCATGGAAGAATCGATAGTCAATTGAAGATCATGGGTTTTCGGGTTGAGCCTCTGGAAATAGAAGCTGTACTGAATGATGTGGAAGGAATTATCGAATCGGTAATTAAACCTGTGGCCGTAAATAAAGGAGTCATTCAACTCTATGCTTTTCTGAATGTCCCAAAGGATTTTTCCATGAAGGAAGAAGAACTAATCGGGATTATTAAAGAAAAACTTCCTGTTTATATGATCCCTGCAGGATTTTGCTTTATGCATGGTTTTCCAAAAAACATTAACGGGAAGATCGATAGAAATGCATTAGTAGTTGATACTTCATTCTTCGAGAAAAAAACGACTGGTTACAAAGAGAGTTTATCAGCATCGGAAAAGGAGATCATGCCTATTTTTTCTTCTGTCCTGAAACATGATAATTTTACCAGTACGGATAATTTCTTTGATATCGGGGGTAGTTCATTGCTAGCTCTTACATTGATTTCAAAGATTGAAAAACACTTTGGATTTATAATTGCCTTTCGTGATTTTATGGCGGAATACAATACAATTAAGAAACTGGCTGAATTACTTGACGAAAATAGACTGTCTGAATCAAGAAAACAGGAAAAACAAAAGCTTGAAAAGGGTAAGTTTAACCATTTATACTGTATCCAGCCAAAAGGTGATCTGCCGCCACTTTTCAGCATTTATGGAGAACGTGCTCTATCCGGTGATAGTGACCTGGGATCTTCACGTCCCATATATGCCTTTGTATGGCCGGGTACTGATGCAGAAGATTTTGTGATGGATTCCGTAGAAGAAGTTGCGGCAGCCTACCTGAGACAGGTAAAAGAGATTAATCCTAATGGCCCTTATTTCTTCATTGGATTTTCGTTTGGAGGATTGGTAGCCATGCAGATGGCTTCTCAATTGCAGCATGAGGGATATTCAGTACCTTTATTGGCATTGTTAGATTGTATACACCCAAATGAAAGTGTCAGAAAACTTCAAAAGTACAGGCATCTTGCTAAAAATCATGGTATTGGATACATGCTGTATGACAGATTATTTCGCGGTGCACCCCGATTGATCAGAAGGAAGACTGAGGAACTGCTGGTTACTGTTTTATGCCGAAGCAATAAAAAATTACCTGCCTATTTAAGAAGGCGAAAAATTCTGCTGAATAGTATGAAAATCTATGGTAAATACAAACCCGGAATATATGATGGCACCTTGCTTTTATTTAAAGTTAAAGATAATTCCATTAAGGATGAATACCTGGGCTGGGGTCCTCACGCTTCAGCAATCAAAGCCATCATGCTGGAAGGTGTGCATCTGGATGCAATTGATTTACCGGAGAATAAGGAGATTGTGACAAGAGAAATCACGAATTACCTGGTCAATGAACCCATATTGACCGATGTACGATCCTGAAAACGTTTCTTTCAGGAAAGTATAAGTATTCATAAACCAAGCGGCAATCTTTACGTCTATTCATAAGCTAATTTCATTCCTTGTAATATAGGTTTTAAAACTTAAAGAATGGGTAAGATGCCTTAAAAAAGCAGACAAAACAGAATGAAAAGCAAATAATAAAGAAACAATCAGGAAAGATCTTACTCTTTTACGAAAATATAACTATTTGTTGATGAGCCTGTACTTGCTGTAAGAAAATAGATCCCTGTGAATAAATTTGAGACATTAAAATACATCATATCGTTTTCCAAGACCGGATGGGAGAGAGCCTCTATAATTTCTCCCTGAAGATTGGTTATTCTAAAGTTAATTTTTCCCTGATCCGTATTCGTATCCCTGACAAATACATACCACAGGTCTCCGCTAGTCGGATTAGGAAAGATGAGGCCGGTATTAATTTCAGCTGAGTCCAATTCGGTTATATTGAGCAATGTAATTTCATAATCGCCATAGATGCCTGATCCATCATTCGCTGTTGCTCTTGCGGTGACCTTTCCGGGGTTCTCTGACGTAATCAAACCGGTAGAATTAATTGTTGCTTCTCCGGTATCTTCGATAACAGACCAGGATACCGTTTTATTTGTTGCATTTGCTGGCAGAACAGTTGCTGTTAATTGCAATGATTCACTTGGTCTGCTTATCATTGCGGAGCCACCCGAGGCTGAAATAATAATATCGGTTGCACTGACAGGAATATATGCATATGCACCAATGTCATAATGGCCAGGAATTCTGGGATTGCCTTCAATATCGGTTTCTACTTCCGGAATGGTTGCACCTGCGTTCACAGCACCTGAGTTAAACGCCAGGTGATAATCATGATTTTCATAGTCAACGAAATCAGCCGGACTGGCAATGTACACAGTATTATCCACAACACCATTCAATTCAGGAGGCATTGAATCAACAAAGATTGTATTTCGCATATCGAAATTATCTTCATTGAAACTCACCCTGGCATCAAAATAGGAAGGTGCCCGTTCATGAATCCCCGGCCACATTATGGTATCTATACTATTATCAAAGGTACAATTCCATATTTTTATGTTCTCAATATCATCTTCAGGCCATAATGAACACCAATACGTATCGTATGTGACACAGTTACACATAGTAACAAGAGGTGGTCCGGACATTGTTCCTGTCTGGGCTATGATATCAGGACCCATCAATCTGAAACCTATAGCGCTTTCATACACTATCGTGTTCTTAATGGTAGCATCTACTGACATATTAATAGCTACAGCCGGCCAGTCATATTTACCATTAAACCCGTGCAATACATTGTTGTCAATATATATATATGCCTTCCAGTCCGGATTCGGACTGTTTGCAATCTCGGCACTATCAGGTGTCTTTGTATCAATACCATTTTCACTCCAGTAGGTATTTGCCGGAAGGGTATTAACCTCTTTGTCTACTAATCCGGACCATAAATGGTTATTTGTAATAAACAGAGAATCCCATGTCGGGAAAGTTAAGGAGCTTCCCGATTGTATACAGTCTCCGCTATTATGATGAATGTTGCAGTTGTTGATAATCATGTGGTTTCCACTTCTAAACATAATACCATGAGCATCTTTCCTTTCGCCTTCAGCATCATGATGTACACAATAGTAAATTTCACAATTATCAACAATGGTATGATCAGATTCAGTCACGGTCAGCCCATCCGTATGAGATTTGTACCACTTACAATTATAGAATGTTAAGTGATCTGAATTTTGCCTCATGTCAATCAATGGATAAGCCCCATTTAAAAAGTCTCCGTCCATATCAAAGCCTTCCCATCGATAATATTCGACATCAGCCGTTCGAATAGCATTTGTTTCAGTAGTTATCTTAAAGACAGGTCTGTTACTAAGATCATGAGCTTTAACAGTTATCCATTCTGAAGCATTCCCGGAATGTACAGGAAGAATATAAGTAGTCAGATAATATGTTCCGGGCATAATCCTTAAAGTATCCCCGGGGGTTAATGCGTCCATTGCATCCGGCCAGGAATTAAATGGTTCGGATTGACTACCGTCACCATTACTTCCGCCATTATGAATATACCAGTTTTTTTGTCCAAATGACCAGAATACTGCGTTACACAATAGCAATATTAAAACTGTTTTTTTCATGATGCAAGGATTTTGGTAGTATGATAATCATTACAGTTTATATACATAGGCATTATGAAATAGTCAGAGTTGATTAGCTGAACTGTTTACCCTGACTTTAATTCAATTCAAATGATTTTTGCTTACTGTACAACAAAATTATTCTTATTTAACATGAATTGCACTTGACTGAATACCTAAAATGTCTCGTTAAAAATTAACTTTGAATTGATATGGTAGTGTTTTCATTATTTTACCTGATCATTCTTAGAAAATTATATTTACGAATTATACAATAAAATCAAAGAAAAAACTGGAATACAATAAAGAATATTGTATTCCAGTTCCATTTCTTGTTTTTGTATATCTAAATTTTGCTTAATCTTACCATTCTTGTATGTTTGCATTTCATCTTAGTAAATAGCAATTTTAGCAATTTTTCTGTTCATTTCTCCTCTTATTTCAAGAAAATACAGTCCCGGTTGAAAACCTGATACTTCGTATTCAAAGTAATCTGAGTGAAGTTCTTGTTTAAAGAGCAATACACCATTTGTATTATACAAAGAAATATATTGATAATATTCATGTGGATTTTCAAACCGAACACTGAGATAAGGATATGAATAATTGATCATAATACCAGAATCCCAATTGTCAGAACCCGGATCAGTCAGTGAATTTGGATTTAATACTGTCAACATAAGATAGTCATACTCCGCAGTACCATCGTTGGCCATAACAACAGCTGTAACAGTTCCGACAGTTTCACCGGTTACAAGACCATTGACATCAACCGAAGCTTCTCCTGAATGTTCCTTTATTGACCAGGTGACAGATTGATCTGTTGCATTGGCAGGATAAATTTCTGCCTGGAGCTGCAGGGTTTGTCCAACTGAAACTTCAGGTTCCAATCCTTCTGCAACAGATAAATAGATGCTCTCAATTGAAACGACTTCATCATGGATTGTAATCATGAAATCATCATAAATGCCGGATCCGTCATTGGCCTTTGCCCTTGCAGTTACAATTCCTGCAGAAATTGCAGTAACCAGTCCTGAAGAGTTAATTGCAGCTTCCCCGCTTTCGTTCATGATTAACCATGTTACACTCTGATTGGTAGCATTTACCGGTTGGACGTTAGCAATCAATTGTAATGTTTCGCCGGGAGAATCTATGGTAGATGATCCATTGGCTGATGTAACATTGATACTGGCAACCGCGAATTGTGGAGTTAAAATGTTAATGGAATAGTTTCCATAAATACCGGATCCATCATTTGCTGTTGCCCTTGCAATTACCGTTCCGGAAGAAATAGCAGTGACAAGTCCGGATGGATTAATGGTAGCTTCTCCGCTATCATTTAGAATTGACCAGGTAACAGTTTTATTTGTTGCATTTGATGGAAGTACTGATGCTGTTAGTTGCAATGACTCGCCTGGCAGGTCAATTGATGTAACACCACCTGGAGCTGTAATAATTATTTCTGATACCAAAACCGGTGAGTTTTGCAAAGTGATATCAAAATGATCGTATATACCTGACCCATCGTTCGCTGTTGCTCTTGCAGTAACCATTCCGGGGGCAACTGATGTAACCAGACCTGAAGTGTTGATTGTAGCTTCTCCGCTACCATTGATAACTGACCAGGTGACTGTTTTAAGGGTGGCATTTGTTGGTAACACAGACGCTGTTAATTGTAAGGTCTCACCTGGTCTTTCTATGGTTGCAGAACCATTCTGAGAAGTAATATTTATATCGGTAACATATACGGGAGGACCAGAAAAATCGGCTTCATAGGCACCGATGTCATAATGGTCAGGAATCCTGGGATTGCCTTCAATATCTGTTTCAACTTCAGGAATATTAACACCTGTGTTCACAGCTCCTGAGTTAAATGCCAGATGATAATCATGATTTTCATAATCTGCAAAATCTGCAGGACCGGCAATGTATACATTGTTATCCACAAGACCATTCAATTCAGGAGGCATTGAATCTACGAAAATGCAATTTCGCATATCAAAGTTATCTCCAATATTTGTTCTGGCTTCAAAATAAGAAGGTGCTCGTTCGTGAATTCCAGGCCACCACAAGGTATCTATACTGTTATCAAAAGTGCAGTTCCAAATTTTCACATCATCCAAATCATCTTCAACCCATATTGAAGACCAATACGTATCGTATGTCATACAGTTCCACATGGTAACCAGAGGTGGTCCGGACATTGTTCCGGTCTGTGCGATAATATCAGCTCCCATCAATCTGAAACCTATAGCGCTTTCATATACTATTGTGTTCTTTATAGTGGCATTGACTGACATATTAATGGCTACAGCCGGCCAGTCATGTTTGCCGTTAAATCCATGCAATACATTGTTGTCTATGTAAATATACGCCTTCCAGTCTGGGTTTGGACTGTTTGCAATCTCGTTAGCATCGGGAGTTTTTGTGTCAATACCATTTTCACTCCAGAAGGTATTTGCCGGAAGAGTATTAACCTCTGTGTCTAACATTCCGGACCATAAATGATTATTTGTAATAAACAAAGAATCCCATGTTGGGAAAGTTAAAGAACTTCCTGATTGTATACAATCTCCTGTATTGTGGTGAATATTACAATTGTTAATAATCATATGATTACCGCTCCTGAACATGATACCATGAGCATCTCTTCTAATTCCTTCAGCTTCATGATTAACGCAGTAATAGACTTCACAACTGTCAATGACAGTATGATCCGATTCCGTTACCGTTAAACCATCTGTATGAGATTCATACCATTTACAATTGTAGAAAGTCCAATAATCTGAACCAATTCTCAATTGTATTAAAGGATTTGCCCCATTGTTAAAATCACCATCCATATCAATTCCTTCCCATGTATAATGCGTGGCACTACTTGCAGCTCTGATTATATTGGTACCTGTCGATTTCAAAACAGGCCTATCGTTCAAATCATGAGCCTTAATAGTTATTCGTTCTGAATTGTTGCCGGAATTCGTGGGATTGATATACGTTGTAAGATTGTAAGTGCCAGGCATTACCCTGAGTGTATCTCCTGCACTTAATGCGTTCATAGCGCCTGACCAGGAATTAAACGGATTGCTAAAACTTCCATCACCGTTACTTCCTCCATTGTGGATATACCAAGTGTTTTGTCCAAACGCCCAAGTTGTTGTGATCAATAAAATTGAAAATAGTCCTGTACACTTCATTATTAGTTCTTTAGTAGTTTTGTAATAAATTGATTTTCAATTAACTCGCCCAAGTTAATCTTTGCGGTATGTATAGCATATCGCTTGATTTAAATACGTAAATAATTCAAAAATGTTGCTTTTTTTTGATTAATGTGATTCGGGTCAACGGTCACTTTGTATTTCAAATGCACCAATGTCATATTCACCTGCTATTCTGGGATTGCAGTCAAAATCATCTGTAACTTCAGGAATAGTAACACCACTGTTAACAGCTCCTGAGGTTTCAACCAAATGATAATCATGATTTTTATAATCTACAAAATCAGCCGGACTGGCTATGTATATATTGTTATCCACAACACCGACCAATTCAGGGGGCATTGAATTGACAAAAATTGTATTTCGCATATCGAAATTCTGTTTGTTGAAACTCACTCTGTCATCAAAATACGAAGGAGCCCGAACATGAATTCCCGGCCACCATAAAGTATCTATGCTATTATCAAAAGTACAATTCCAAATTCTTAATGAATCAACATTCGTTTGAGGCCATAAAGCTGACCAATACGTATCGTATGAAATACAATTGATCATTTTCACGATCGGACCTTTCGACATTGTTCCAATTTGTGCAGCGATACTTGGCCCCATCAAACGATATGCTATTGCACTTTCATATACTACAGTATTCTTAATAGTAGCATCCACAGACATGTTAATAGCTATTGCAGGCCAGTCATAATCACCATTAAATCCATGCAATACATTGTTGTCAATATAGACATAAGCCCTCCATCCTGGATCTTTGGATCGAGCAATAGTAGTACTATCTGGTGTCTTTGTATCAATACCGTTTTCACCCCAGAATGTATGTGCTGGCATGGAATTTACCACAGTGTCTACCATTCCGGACCATAAATGGTTGTTTGTGATAATCAGTGAGTCCCATGTCGGAAAAGCTAACGAAGTTCCGGATTGAATGCAATCTCCTGAATTATGGTGAATATTGCAATTGTTGATAATTAGCTTATTACCGCTCCTGAACATGATCCCATGAGCATCTTTCCTCTCACCTTTTGCTTTATGATGCACACAATAATATATTTCACAACTATCAATCTTTACATGTTCGGTTCCTTCGATAACCAATCCGTCGGTATGTGATTCATACCATTTACAATTGTAAAAAGTAAAATGGTGTGTACCTGCCCGTAAGTTAATTAATGGATATACTCCATTCAAAAAGTCTCCATCTATATCGATACCTTCCCATCTATAATATCCGACATTGAGTGTTCGAATAGCGTTTGTTACAGTAGTCGTTTTCAGTACAGGTCTGTCACTGAGATCATGAGCTTTTACAGTTATCCATTTTGAAGCATTCCCTGAATTTACCGGGAATATATACGTTGTGAGATTATAAATGCCAGGCATTACCCTTAGTGTATCCCCTGCACTTAATGCATTCATTGCACTTTGCCAGGAATTAAACGGATCGTCAAAACTGCCATCACCATTATTTCCACTATTATGAATATACCTTGTATTCTGGCTACATACCGTTATAAAATGCATAAGCATTAATGAAAAAAATAATTTT
Organism: uncultured Bacteroidales bacterium; assembly: GCA_964633185.1. Taxonomy (GTDB): domain Bacteria; phylum Bacteroidota; class Bacteroidia; order Bacteroidales; family UBA10428; genus UBA10428. The sequence continues at coordinate 13,096 of CAZWFM010000001.1, forward strand.
TTCATAGAAAAATTCTCGTAAACTCAGTGTAAGATAGTTAATAATAGATAAGTAAAACAAGGGGATATCAGAATATTAAAAAAATCTCAATGACAATTATTAAAACAATTTTCAGAGGTAAATAATGAATAAGTGTATAACTTCACAGACTGAGATTTTGTTCTCTTTATAATCATGTCTTACTCCTGAAAATCAACCAATCTACAATTAAAGCTTGTCACGCATTTTATAAACTTACTGAATTCAAGAAGATTCAACTTTAAAGTACTCTACCAGCAGATACCTTCGTAATTCATAAGTGTCTCATCTTTTGTGACTTTAACCAGATCCACAAATATTTTTTCGGAATATTTGGCGATAAGGTTTTCAAATTCATCTTCTCTATAAGTAATTACCAATACTTCATTCTCCTCAACAACTTTCTTCAGGTTATCAGTTATTAAAGTTGATAAATGTGGGAGATGTTCGTCGATGTATGCTTTATTTGTTCCGGTAATATTAGAAAGATTTACATTTTTATCATATATCGAGACATTGTATCCCTTGCCGATAAGTTTTTCAACAAGATCAACTGCAGGACTATATCTGAGGTCATCGGTTCCTTTCTTGAAACTCAATCCTAATACACCAATGTTCCGCTTTTTGTATTTCGTTACAAGATGGAAAGCAATTTTTTTCTGGTATTCATTCGATTCGTGTATAGAACTTAACAAGGGTGTTTTTAAGTAAGCATCATGAGCAATTGTACTTAGTCCTTGCAGATCCTTCGGCAAACAAGATCCACCATAAGCAAATCCCGGTTTAAAATAAGCTGTGGAAATATTCAATTTATTATCTGTACCGAATACCCTCATCACTTCATGAGAGTCGATCTTCAATGATTTACAAATGTTTCCAACCTCATTGGCAAAAGTAATTTTCAGGGCATGAAATGAATTGTTTATATACTTGATTATTTCTGCAACCTCGATAGTTGTTTCCAAAACAGATGAATTGATAAACGAATAGAGCTCGTTCATAATTTTTAAAGCTTTCGGACTATCACTTCCCAGAACAGTAATGGCGGGATTATAATAGTCGGCCACAGCTGAACCTTCACGCAAGAATTCAGGATTTGAAACCACGGCAAAATCTTCATTGCGTTTTTTTCCACTTTTCTCCTGGATAATTTCGGCGACTTTCTTATTTGTTCCAGGTATCACTGTGCTGCGTATTACAACAACATGAAAACTGTTCTTTTTTTTGATACCCTGACTAATATCTGCAGCAATTTGAATTATACTGTTCAAATTCAAGTGACCAGTTGAAGATGAGGGGGTTCCGGCACAAACAATTGAAATATCAGTGTCAAGTACAGCCTGGCATGAATCTGTAGTGGCCTTTATTAAACCGTTTTTTGAGCCTTTTGAGATCAATTCGTCAATTCCGGCTTCAATGATTGTTGGTTTGCCTTTATTAATGAGGTTGACTTTGTGTTTATTAATGTCAACACCAATTATTTTATGAGAGTTAGCTGCAAGACAACCAATACTAACACAACCTACATAACCCAATCCGAAGATAGAAATATTCATAACTAACAATTTTATTTTAGATTTGCTTTGTATACATGTTAATTTTATCAATCAGGAAATTTGTAACATCTTCCCAGTCCTTTTCAAGCGTTGTCCTGAATTCATCCTGTTCCATGAATTGTTTGCCATTGATCAAAATTTCCCTGCAAAAATCAATCAATTTTTCAGGTAATACTTTTGTGAGCATACCTTTCTCAATTAAGACATGATTGGCAGGCATTTCTCTTTCACCACAGTATATACTGTGAACACCCAGCATACTCCCTTCACGGGCCATACTATCACCACTGGAGATGACAAGCTTGCTGTAGTACATAATAGAATGAATATCGGAAACCGGTTCTTCCAGTATGATCCAGTCAGTTGGATAAAGTGACTTATTTTTTTTCTTTTCAAGCGATAACACGATTTTTTGCGGGAACTCGCTAAATTTTTCTGCTTGCCGCAAAATGATGTCTTTGTCCTGTGAAAGATAATTGCTTGTGCTGGTATCAACCTCTCTGATAAATACATAATTTTTTGACTTTAAGGTATAAGTTTGTAAAACTTCAGGATCGGGCTTAAAGTATTTTGGAGCCAGGTATGCCCATTCTTTAAGAGCATTAATTTTTTTGGTTTTTGGGATATCATTACTAAAACATGGAATGTAAAGCTCGTTCGTTGAGAATTTATCAATATCAAAGGCTATTTTACGCGGATCATCAATAAATGCTATATTCGGAACCCTGTTCAATTTAGCAGCCAGATTTGCCTGGTAATGTGCTGTAATCACAAAATCATATTTGTTTCGGTGAATTAGTCTGTAAAGAGCATATACACGAGGGATCATTATTCTGAACAACATTGAAAACCGACCTTTATTGTGTTTATAATCACCAAATACAATCAAATTGTACCCGGGACATTCCTTTTGAATTATTTTTACTATACGACCTCGATTGATACAGCAAAGATCAACTTCATCTTTGTCAAGACTCAGTATTGTATTCTTGAAAAAGTTGAACTGTGGAATATGATAGAGGTCTATTAGAATTTTCATATCTGATATGGATTTTTTTAGGTATTAGGCAATGATCAGTATTTCAGTGTTAATAACAATTGGTTTGGATGATTCAAATTTAGAATAAATCACAGTCGTATCCTGAATTGAGTAGAATCCTGATGAATAATATCCCAGAATCGGATTCCTCTGACCTTTTATCAATTCAATGCGAAGTTTCTTATCGGTTTTTATTTCGGTAGTGCGGGCAGGGGAACATTTTAATAAGAATACATTATTATTTTTTCTTTCGATTGTAACTTCAGGAGAAAGATGATGACATAACTCAAACTGATGAAGTTTACCATCCGATATATCCAGGGTATCTTGTATTAAAAATCTGTTTTCAGTTTTATTGAATACAATACTGCGCGTATGTATGACCCCATTTTTCACATAACCATCATGGCTTGCCCTGATCTCTTCTGTTAATTCATTCTGGTTACAACGAAGGACTTTCGATCGATAATGGTCATTCCAGAGAGATGGACCTTTGTATAATGCCTGATCATGGTTATCAACTCTGATAGTATTATGGGCCAGTGTCCCTTTAAAATATTTTCGAAAGTCCTGCTGAGTATGTATGGTATATGTTCCGCAATCAACAATTATTGGAATGCCATCGACATGGAGAACATACGATAATGCATCGGCATGACCATGAGCTGCAATCGAAAGATATCCAAGCGGAGCCGCATTGAAATGCAATAGTATTTCCTTATATGCTGAAGATTTTCTAAAAAAGAAATGGCCTTCATCCGGATAAAATTTTGATTTGACATTTTCAGGGAAAAAGGTATCCACATCTTTAAATTCTGTTTGATATGTATTCCCGAAAAATAGTTGATTTCGGCAATCGTATCCGGAACATTTACTTTTAAAATCCGGTTCACGAAACAAAATTGATCCGGTGGTAAGCAAGGATCTGAAATTATACAAATGATCATCATTTTCGAAAAACAAAGCATGTCCGTCATCTGCGTCACCATATCGTATTAAATTTCCTCTACTATCAATAAGTTGAAAGATATAGTTAAACATTTCATGTAAACGCTCATTGTATTGATTTGGAAAACTGTTTTCTGTTCGTCCTGCATAAAACCAGGAAAGGAGAAATAGATCCGTAATATATTGAATATAGCCGGAAGTTTCTTCACGGTTTATTCCATTTTTGGAATGTTGTTTGATTATTTCTTTTTCTAATTCGGATTTGCTGAATTTTTTCCACTTCCCGGATTCCTTAAAATTCCAGAAGCTGGAAGCAATAAATAATCCGGCTAATTCTGCAATAAGATGATTGTTGGCAGATGAAAAACGTGAGAGTGAAGAGCGAATTCGTTTGCAGTGCGCATATATAACAGGGACCCATTTTTGAGTTATAAAATGGTCAAGGTTTTTCGATTTTTTTGTTATTGATTGAATATCAAGGATATCCCAGGTAATAGCCCAGTTAATGAGTCTTAATCCCAGTTCGATATTGCTATACCAGTTAATTCCGATCATATAGGGATTGTCGTCTATCCATGATAATATCAGGTCCTTTATCAGGTTAAGATATTTTTCATCGCCTGATACCCGATACTTGAGTGCAATCTGTGGCAGGAATTGCATCCTGTTCAGTTCCCATACATGCTTTGCGCTCATATTATTAAATCCGCGGGTATTGATTTTTTTTGAAAAAACCTTTGGGAATTCAAGTTTGGAATAAGGATCGAAGTGCCAGTTGTATTTGTTCTTTAATGGTATTTGCTGATCAAATAGTTTGATACTGCTTATATCTTGATCATAATTGATGTGATCCGTATTGAATATTGTATTGTAACCTGCATAGTAACAATTTTTGAAATCCTTGCCTTTCTTAGATTCAGCCAGCTTATTCACTAAGGCAATTCTCAGTCTGTAAATAAATTCCTGTGAAGACATTGATCCGATACGCGCCAGATACCATTTTATGCTTATATTCATCATTCAGACGTTAACTTTGAGCAGATACAATTACAATATTAAATCTTACATCTAACATATCTGTTAATGGGTTATTGATTTAAGGTGAAATACTTACTTTTAATTATGGTTGAAAATTCATTCAGGCAGACAGACAGAGTTAGTACTGTAAAATTATATCCATGAGTTCTTTATAACAACTTGTTTGTCAAATTGATCCTTATGTTTATCAACTTTATTAACACATCCGGTATATTCGTATGGTCATGCCTTCCAAATCAGCTCCCGTAATGAATATTCCGATGAAAAGAGAAACAGTTAAATCTGGTTGCCACTAAGGATATCTACATTCTTTTTTTTGGCAGTTTAGTCACTATTATTCAGAACGAATAAAAATCAGCTTAGAATTTTTTTATCACAGGCAAAAACTTCGCTCCTTCGGATAAATCAAAAAAAGTACTTTGATACATCACTTCATAAAATATTTTACATACAGGTATGTAAAGAATTCTTTATATACTTCTTCGATCGTATTTTGTTTTTTCCAGTAGTAAACGGAATAAAAATCAGGATCTATTGGAGATATAATGCCCACGTCAAATGATGGGCCCATTACTTTTTTATAGGTAAGCCATGATCGTCTTGCATGAATTCCCAATGAAATTATATTGAAATTTTCATCCGTAAGATGATGATCAGCCCAGTTTTTAAATTCTTCAACCGATCCAAGTGTCTTATTATGTGAGTTTTTATTGTATGCTAAAGCAATCATGTTTTCTGAAGATAACCCGAGTTCTTTCAAATAATTCAGAGTAGCAAATGCAGATGACTGTAATATCGCATGTTGAGGAAAAGGGAATTCCTGTTTTGTGTTTATTAAACCACTTGAATATATGGGCATATATTGATTGTTAACAGAAATTCCATGAATTATCATATTTCTGTCCTTTTCTCTGATAAAAATATCATTATCATAAAATATGACGAGATTGGCATTTTCTGCATTGTACAAATTAACGTGAAAAACAGATTCGGTAATCTTTTGATTAACAAAACAGCCTCCCAGTATTAAGCTATCAAGAAACAGTACGTAATGAGGTTCGGTATCCGTTATACTATCAGTGGATGCGTAAATTGAAATCGTAGTTATTGTTTCTTCACGATTTGATATCGGTACAATCAGAATACTTTTTTTGATTAATAATGCAGGATGTATAGTATCTGTTTGCTTTCTTTGATCATAAACAAAAGTCTTATTATAAGGAGGTTTTCGAACTCCTGTGATAATGATATGATCAAAGTTGTCAGGATTCAGGGTGTCTGCTAAACCTTCCAGTGCCAAAGGAGATATCCATCCTTCGATTACCAGGGTTCTTGAATTAACAGGTTTATTTACTGACAGGAAGTGGCAAATAAATAAAGTGAACAGAAAAAAAGAAGCCAGCAAGATTAAGATAGCTGAAGCAACATATTTTAAAAGCCTGAACATGATCTTCTTTGATAAATGGATATACCGGATTTTTTATGTCAATTCATCGTATCAATAATCTTGATGTTACTATTATCGATATAAGTCCGGAACCAAAACTCGAGGTTGATCCACTTCCAGATATCCTTTGTTATATCCGTTTTCAAATTCTTATGCGATTCAAATTTTCTTATACAATCTTCTGCGTTAAAATACCCCCTTGTCCTGAATGATTCCGAATTCAATAGATCATCTATATAGGTTACAAATTTATCACTTCTAAACCATTCATCAGCAGGAGTTGTAAATCCTTTTTTATCTCTTCTTTGATAAATTTTCTGAGGAAGAATGTCCTTTACTGATTCTCTCAAAATATGCTTGGTGTCTGCCTTATAGATTTTTCTTTCCGGGGGAGTAGATAAGGTTTTTTCAACCAGGTTATGATCCAGAAATGGCACTCTTGATTCAATGGAAAATGCAAGAGAATTATGATCATCCCATTTCAGCAAATGCTCCAGTTTATGTTCGAAATGCTGTAATAACGATTCATTCAAAGTGTTCGGATTGTACAAATCCTCATCGATTGTTGACGAAGAATTTAACCGATTGAAGAAATCTTTGTTTACACATCCAAACAGTTTGCTCCCAATATTCTTTTTATATTTTACCGGGAGCAGATAAAAAGCCAAATATTTAAAAGCATAGAACGATTTGTGTTTCTTTAAGTAATAGGATGCTTCTGAAAGAAAACGCAACAGCTGTCTGGTACTCAGTAATTCTTTAAAATATCCACCAAAGAAATAATGATAACCTCCCAATTGTTCGTCTGCACCTTGTCCGTCAAGTGTTACAACAACATTCCCGTGAGCCAGTTCCATGACTTTATATTGTGCATACGGACCTATTGCAGCTACAGGTTCATTTTGTGCAATAAGAAATTTTTGAAAATCATTGAAAAACGTATCTGCATCAATCTTTGTAAAGAACATATTCTTTAATTCAGAATTGTATTCGTCGATGAAGTTACTTTCATCAGCCCATTTATCTTTACCATAAACAGCTGAAAACGACTTAATTTCATGAAGGCCAAAATCATGATAAAGAACACTGGTCACTGCAGATGAATCTATTCCACCGCTTAAACTGATGCCTACAGGAACATCACTACGTAACCGCAGTTTTGAAGCAGACCGTAATTCTTCCCTGTATTCTTCCGGGGACAGGTCTAATGGATGGATCTTATCAGTCAGTTTATACCATTGATGTATAGAAAATTTATTGTTCTTAATTTTAAAATAATGTCCATGATCAAGTTTAACTATCCCATCAAAGAATGTTTCCAGGGATTGATCGGTTCTGTTATAAATAAGGTATTCAAAAATAAGTTTCTCATTGGGAGTTTTTGTTTTCAATAAAGGAACAATTGCTTTTAATTCTGAAGCGAATATAAAATGTTCTTTGTCTTTAAAATAATAGAAGGGTTTTATTCCATACCTGTCCCTGACACCAACAAATTCCTTTTCTATATTATCATAAATCACAAAAGCAAAATCTCCGTTAAACCGGTTAAGACAAGCTATTCCCCATTGCCGGTATGCTGCCAGGATCACTTCGGTATCCGTTCTGGTTTTAAAAATATATTTTCCTTTAAGTTCTTCTTTTAATTCAATGTAATTATAAATTTCTCCGTTGAAAACGATACAATACCTGCCATCTTCGGTGAACATAGGTTGATGACCGGCCGATGAGAGGTCAAGGATGCTTAAGCGAACATGTCCCAGCCCAAAATTATTCTTGATATGAATTCCTTCATCATCCGGCCCCCGATGTTTAAGCTTATTCATCATAAATTGAACTTTTTCTTGTTCAACCGGCTTATTATTGAAGTTTATTATGCCTGCTATTCCGCACATACCTATTTATTTTCGCACTTTCAAATTAGTAATAAATAATAAAACATACGGTATTTGATTGAGTAGACTTTTTTAGCCGTTTTGACAGGCGTTTTTCTGTTCCAACTTTATTATATTTTGTTTTTATCAAAATCTTATTGTTTTATGTTTTCGCTGAGTAAAGATTACTTTTGATCGAGCTGCATTCTTGGGTGCTCAATTCCACGCTCATAAAATCTACTGAAAACACCCAGAATGGCACCGAAATAAATAAAGATCATTGCCCTGAATGTTACCGTAAACATCCCTCCTTGTGTCGAGATGAACAAACTAACAATGATCAGTGTTATAAATGTGTTTCTCATTTCTTTATAATATCTTCGGTCAGGAAGGTATTTGCTAAATCTGACCAATTTCACAATCATGTCGGCATAAATAGCCAAATAGAGTAACATACCGATCAAACCTGCTCCCCATAATATTTTGTTATAATCAACGTGTAATGGACGTCTTCCAAATACACCACCTGCATATTTTTCTGAAGAATTAAATAGTTCAGATCCTAAAAGTGTTCTCGACCAGGGTACGTCATCCAACCATCTTTCGTTAACCATCGCCAGGGTTTCCAGCCACCTAAGTTCTTCTTCAACATTATACTCGCTTCCAAAAACACTTTCACGGGCATTTAACTGATCCATTAAAATCTCCTGATAGAAGGGGAAGGTGAGAGCCAGAATTGTTGCCGTGATCAGGAATATACTTGCAATTTGCTTCTTATAACTTGTGAAGAAAAAATAGATAAAATAGCCTATAACAGGTATTCCCATAGCTGTTCGGCGCATCGACAATACAAGAAAAACGAATACCAAAACGGACACTACATAGAGTATAATTTTAGGAACCGGCTTTTTAATATATGGCAGTAATAAGGGTAAAAGCAACAAACCGATGGATCCTGAATATAAAACGCTATATACAAAGGCTCCCATCTTCAAAGCCCCACCATACGGATTTTCACCAATTCCGACCGTGGATGTTACCAAAGCATTTGCTGCAAAAAGAATTAATACCCAGAATATGCTTTTATTTAACAAACGGAACTGATTCATATCCCTGATATATGCATATCCCAGAGGAAGCATGGATAGACTAATAATTATCCAGGACAGATTGCGATAGGTTCGTTCGTGATGAGAGGTGTAAGGACTCAATATAAGCAGATAGGCAAAGAAAAGATAAACCCATGGATTAAAATTCAATGCTTTTCGAAAGGCTTTAACAGTTAATGTTATTGTATAAACAAGAAAAAGAATCATTTCCGAAGTTCCTACACCCTGAGAAGAAAAACTGCGTAATACGTCAAATCCGATCATTATTGCCGGCACCAAATACAGGCCATAAATCATTGCTTTTTTATATGTATATTCTTGTGACAGCATGGATTATTTCAGTCCAAGTTTAATCAGCAAATTACTTTTTATTTTTTCCAAAGCTTCAATAACATCACGGTTTAAATTCAATAGATAAGTCAAAGTAAGAAGAATTATTCCGTACAAACCGCAACAGGCTATTAATTTTACTAAAACGTGCGGAAATTGAATAAATTTACTGAACAAATATATTCCAAATCCGATCAGAACATTTATTGTTAAAAGAGAAAAAAATTTCAGAATGATTTTTTTGTATTCAATATAAGGAAAATATAAATTCATGATGATAAAGCAATAGAATAAATTCAGGAAGTCCGAAGTATTGATGGCTGCCGGAAATCCTATTCCACCAAAACGTTTTACACCGAGATATATTAACAATGTGAGTAAGCTATTTTTAGTAATAAGATACCAAAAATATTTTTTCATTTTCTGCGCTTTTTGAAAAACTTCAGAGACCATTAGATTAATTGAAACCAATGACAGGCTGATACCAAATTGTCGCATATAGGATGAAACCATGAGTGTAGATCCGGAATCAAATGCTCCACGTTGGAATAGCACTGCAATAATCTCGTCACTAAAAATAAAGAATAGTGTACTAATGGGTATAAGGACAAAATTAAGAAAACTGGTTGTTCTAATAAAAAGCTTATTAATTCCATCATAATTTTTTTGAGCAAACAATTCACCAAGTTTAATACCAACAACAGGTCCGGTTTGAAGTGTGACAACTTCGTTGGCGATACCAGCAACCCGGTTTCCAAAATTCATAGCAGCAATTACACCTAATCCCAATCCACTTAATAAGTAATTGCCAAAAAAATTTGAAAAAATCTTGGAGGAATGACCTAAAAAGGATAAAATCCCATCCCTTATGATCCTTATTGGCAATTTATATGCATGATATGTAAAGCTCCAATTGCATTGTTTGATCAACATCCTGACAAGGATTACAAGGTTTATTAAAAATCCCAGTAACAAACCGATCAGTATACTGTTTACAGAGAGTATTTTATGAAATAGAATCAGGAATATAAGAGCAAAGCTATTGTTTATGATTCTTACCAGCTGAGGCATGGTAAAGAATTTATACAGGGTCAGAATGGATACAAAAAACTGGTTTATTACCATCAAAAGGAATAGCGGGATGGTCAGGTAAATAATTAATGTGTTTTTTTCAAGTAATTCGGTATTAAACTTAGATATCAGTGTATAGGTATGAACCGGGTAAAAAGCCACAACTACTGCAAAAATGATACCTATTCCCAAATAAATGTATAACCATTTGTTAAGGAAGTACATAGATTGTTTTTCACCTTCCCGTGCTCTTAGTCTTATGGCTTCCGGGACTATTATTGTGTAATTTAGAAGGGAAATAGAGGTAAACAATAAAGAAATTATTCCAAAACAATAGAAATATATATCTACCTGGCTGTTAATTGTTCCAAAGAAAAAAGCTATAGCAATAGTCTGAAGAAAGTTAAGTGCTTTTGCAAACACACTAAAAAGAGATGATAAGACTATTCCCCGCTTATAGGTTTCTCTTTGAAATAGTTTCATACTTTTGAATAAATCCTGTTTTTCCAGTACTTTCTTAGATAACCTCCTGCTCTGATTGAATTGCCTTCAGGTCCTCTGTTTGAGATTATCTTTGCTGGAATTCGACGATTATTTGTATATGGCTTGTCCATCGATTTGATCACAACGGCACACGCACCTTTAACTCGTTCATATGATTGTGATGAGATCATTTTTCTATTTCAATGGGATTGGGTATGAAGATACTGCCTTAAACAGATACTGAATTTTTATGATGCTTCTTCCTTTTCTTTTTTGATTTTTGATAATAACCATATTTATAGCCATAACTTTTTCGGTGGATGCTAAAATCATTCATAACAAGAGCTAAATTGCTGATTTGTTTATTTTCAATTTCCTCCATGATCTGACTGAACATGCTTCGTGGTGTGATATTTTGCCGAACAAGGAACAGATTAATATCTGAATGATTCATGAGCATGTATGTATCAGAGACCAAACCCAGGGGAGCCGTATCGACAATAATATAATCATACATTTCACGCAGAAGGTCAAACAACACTTTTGTTTCCGGAGAGTGGATTAACTCAGAAGGATTTGGAGGGAGATCACCCGAAGCAATGTAATGAAGATTGGCGTGCTGGGTTTCCACAATGATATCATCCAGGGTAGCCGCATTGATCAGGAAAGTGCTAACCCCAAGGGCAGAATTAATTTTGAGGTAATCGTTTAACATTGGTTTACGTAAGTCAAACCCAACGAGCAGGGTTTTATAGTCATTCATTGTATAAGATAAAGCAAGACTTGCAGAAACCATTGATTTACCTTCCTGTCCAATTGAAGAGGTAACAAGTATAACCTGACTTTTGTTTGTTCTGCCGTAATATTGGAGATTGGTCCGAATTGATCTGATGGATTCAGCCATGGCAGATTTTGGAAATTCTGACATAGCAAGAGTACTTTTGGTATCGTTACGTAAAACCGTACCAATAATCGAAAAATCAGTATAATCAGAAATTTCGGATACATCAACAATTTTATCCTCATTAGCCTCTTTGTACAGTATAATTCCTATAGGAATAATGAAGCCCAAAAATAAGCCTATTACCAGGTTTGCTTTCCTTTTCGGAAAAACGGGGGAATCACCTATCATTCTGGCTTTCTCAATTACTGAATTATCGGGAAGATTAGAAGCCTTGGCAATCTGTGCTTCGGCATGACGCTGAAGCAAATTCGTATAAACGGCGTCACTCAAATTATAAAGTCGCCTGATATCAGCCAATTCACGTTCATTCGCCGGCAACTGTCTTATTTCCCTTGTAATTCTCTGTATTCGATCCTCCAGGTCCTGTATGGACAATTTAGAAGTGTTTAAACTATATTTTACATTCTCAATAATGGTTTTCTTAATGTTTTCAATTCTTGATTCAATCGTATTAAGGTAAGGATTGAGTTCCTGGTTGTTATCAATAAGGCTCTTTTTTTCGGCGTTAAGTGTTGCCAGCTCCTGAATCAGATTATTTAGTAACGATTCTTCAATTCCCATCGATGATGGGGCAACCAGATCTGTTATATCCTTATTCTTATTGGTAAGGTATTCATTGATGTACTCATAATACTTGTGTTTAATTTCTGCATCAGCCTTTTGTCCTTTTAAGGTTTGAAGTTGCTGGGTCAGACTTCCTGCTTTTGTTGGAATATCAATGACCTGATACCGCGCCTGGTAATCCTGCATTCTTTTTGCTGTGTAGGATAATGTATCGGAAATCTGACCAATCTGACTTTCTATATATTCCAGGGTGATATTTGCATAGTGATTTTTCTTCTCAAGATTTTCTTTCATGTATTGATCCATCAATTCATTTAAGAAGTCGATACCTTTATCTATATTTTTCGACTTCATGTCAATTACAAGTACTGATGCAAACTGGTGTGTCGTAGATGTTGTGAGAGAATTGCCATATTCATAAACCAGATCAGGCATTGAGTTGAAAGAAAAGAAGAATTTTCTGTTGGTCAGTTCTTCCTGACTATAGCCATTGTTAAGAAGAACCTTGAAACTACAGTAATTCGTTTTGATATCCTGTCCGATTTTAACTTTAACATCAAATGAGAGTTTGTCCATGGAATAGAGTGTCTTTTCATCCTTGAATCTGTAGATTTCAACATCCTTTTCATTAATCTTTAATATAAACGTATTTTTATCCAGAAACTTCAGTGTAAATTTCACATCTACCGGTTGTGGATACGAGGGATCAAATACTACCACAAAGGGAGGATCTTTATACAATTCCCTGGTGATAAGATCTTTCCTGGAATAATAAGAAACATTTAAGTTCAGGTTTAGAATGGACTTTTCAACCAATTCAGCCGATTGCACTACGTGCATCTCATTATAAGCACTGTAAGTTTGTTCAATTGAATTTATTGCATTAAAATCTCTTCTGCCGCCACCAGATGTAGACATTCCGGCTCTGCCTTCCTGTTTTATCAAAAGTTTTGCTCCAATTCTATAGACTGGGGTAACCAGTTTGTTAAACAATACGATTCCGGCCAAACAAATTGCTAGTGATATAGCAAATACATGCCATTTTTTTATGGCTTTTCTTATGAAAGCAATATATTCTTTTTCTTTTGGTTTTCGAGAAACTTTGACATTATGTCCCATGGAAAATATTGTTTTTTCTGTGCACTTATTAATTGTTTATAAAAGATAAAAGCAAAATAAGTGTACTGACACTGGTTAAAACCAATGAAAGAGGTTGATAAATTAAATTAAAACGTTTGGCACCCAAAGGTTTAACATAAAGGATATCATTTTCCTGTAACAAATAATCTTCAGAAGATACAAAATTCGGATCGCGAAGGTTGAGTCTTTTCTTAATTATATCATTACCGTCCTGACGTATTAAAAAAACACTCTTTCGATTACCAAAATCGGTAATATCACCTGCTAAACTCAAGGCGTCAAAAACATTAAGATGTTCTTTTGTATATATATATGTTCCAGGCACTTGTACTTCTCCGATCACAACAATTCGTTGATTCACAAATTTAACTTTTACCACCGGTTGATTCAGATATCCCTCCATCGATTTCTGCAATTTAATTGCTGCTTCACTCAAAGTTAAGCCACCTACATGTATGACCCCGATTACCGGAATATGAATATAACCGTCAGCATCGACCGTATAAGCGACCAGTGCCATTCCTATTTCGGAGATGACGGCCAGGTCAATACTACTTGTTTGCATAAAATTGCTGTTCGTCTGATCAGTGTTTACAGCCTGAATGGATAACAGATCGTAAGGTTCGATAAGCTTTGGTTTTATTTCAGTACCCTTATATCGGTAAACATCCTGCTTATCTTTTTCGCTAAGATATTCCATTTTTTTAACCGGTACACAGCTTGACAGGATGGATAACAGAATAATCAAGCGAAAAACTGATATAAAATACATTTTTTTCATTTTGTAGAGATCTTATTGGTTTTTACTATTTCGATAGACAGTTTTTATACTATAATTAAAATAAAAATCCGACAATTATTATATCAAAATAAATGATCTAATAATTCATTAAATTAATAGATCAAATTCACTGATTGTTTTATGCGTCAAATGTACAACCTTATTGAAATTATACATGAATCATAAATCAATTTTTGATAGAAGACTGATATAGTTAAAGGAAACCATATTTTTCTATGTCAAACGCTTTGGCAATTAATTCATTAAATACAAACTGATTGATAGTATGCTGATATACTGTATAAAACTTCAGGTGCATTTTTTCATATTGTCAGTGAATCTCAGAACATCTTGTTCAAACAATTCACAGAGCAGGCATTGTTCATAAATACCGGATAAACATTAATTTGCAGCGACTTGCTTTATAATTCTGTCAGCAGCTTTAATAGCCTCTGTCATTCTAAACCGATTGCGTGATTTAAGCACTTCTCTTTTATATTGATCATAGTTGTTTTTGTTGAGGAGGAACTCAATGGCATTTGCAATTTCCTGTGGGCATCCAACAGGAACGAGAAAACCATTTTTCCCGTTTTCGATTATATCTTCCTCCGATCCGGCTATGGTAGAAACAGGCACTAATCCGGCAGCCATTGCTTCCACGAGACTTATTGATAATCCTTCCTGGCGTGAAGCCTGAACATAGATATTCGATTTTTTCAGATAGTTCACAACATCTTTATTATAACCGGCAAAATGTATATTTTCTTCCAGTTTCAAGCGCTTTGTTAATTCCTTCAGACTATTCATTAACGGACCATCTCCTACAATGCAGAATCGAATCCTATGGTTTTTTTGCTTTAGAATATATACACTTTGAATAATATCTTCAACTCTCTTTCGTTCAATGAGTTCGCATGTTGTGATAATATCGTACTCTATTTGTATGTTATCATCTGTTTCAAACCAGTCATCTTTTATGCAATGCGGATAAATGCCTGTTCGGTTGCTTTGAATTCCAATTGATTCCAGATACGGCCTCATGGCATTCCCTGTGATTGTTACATAATCTGATCTTCGGAGGATGAATCGCAGAAATTTCTTATACCATGATTTTTTTAATCCAACATCAAAATCTTTTCCGATCAAACCGATCGAGACGGGGATGGAAAACTGTTTAGACAATATCCATGCAACAATTCCCCAGGGATAAGGATTAAATGTAACAATATAGTTGATCTTATTCCTTTTAATCACTTTCCGGCCACACCAATATAGTTTTAAAAACTCAGTACATGAATTGGCAGCTTTGTAATGATAAAACTGAGAATTTGGTACTTCATAGAAAGGCAGGTCATACCTCACAACATGAAGTAGTCTGGTATTATTTGCTAATGCAAAGGGATAAATATGATACCATGAATTAGCCTGGCTTAGTTTACCAATCCATAGTCCGGTAAGAGCTTTATTATTTTCCATATTGAAGAAGTTGCTTATAACAATTGTAAGTTTCTGTAACCATTTCCTCTATATTAAACATGTTTTTAATCCTGTCCTGTCCGGTTTTACCAAATTGTTGTATCAATGTTGGAGTATCAATAAGCTTAAGGATTAACTGTGCTAAAGTTCTGTCATCGAATGGCTTTATTAAATACCCGGTTTGGTTCTCAACAATTATTTCATTGGTTCCTCCTCCTGCTGAAGCGATCACAGGCTTGCCCTGAGCCATAAACTCCATGATGGAATTGGAAATGCCTTCAAGATATTTTTTTGCATTGGTTGTCAATACTCCAATATCACACAATTGAATAACGGGTTCAACGTTATGAACCTGTCCCAGGAAAAATACCTGTTCAGGATATGGATTAACTTCCTTGTTCAATAGCTTTATATTTTCTAACAGGATTCCATCACCAACGCACAGAAAGGATATATCCTTACGTTGTTTCAGGATATGACTTGCAGCCAGTATAAATGTTTTGTAGTCTTTGCGGATGAGAAAAGCTCCGACCATACCAACAATATATTTGGTATGAACCCCAATATTTTTTCTTAACTGTTCAGAATCCGAAGCCTTGTTTCTTTTAAAATTGTATCCGTTATATATTACTTTGGCTTTATTCCTGGGGACTTTAAAAGCTTTGAGTCCTGCATATGAATTGCATAATACCATGGAAGAAAAGGGCATAGTCAATCGTGATCTGATGTACTCATTCGATAAGAACCTCACTTTTGCGGTGGATACTATACTATTAACAAACCTGATTTTAAGCAGAAAACAAGCAGGTGCAGCTACAACAGGAGCAAACAATCCCCAGGTATGGACAATATCCGGCTTTTCCTTTTTCATGAACCGGTAAAATGCCGAGAATACCCTGAGGTCTTTACGGCTTTTCCTTGGGATAATTTTAATGACAATATTTTTTATTCCCCTTATTTCAGGGTATTCAACTATGTCCTGTAATAATGTTAATACAATAGAAACCGTTTCTACTTCGTTCAGGTATTTTATTAACTCAACTAACCTGCGTTCTGTTCCTCCTTTGTGCAGACTGTCAATAAGAAAGACAATTTTCATGTGTATCAATCTTTGTATTGAACTATTGGTTTTCTGTTATTTGGTTATTTAATTTGCATGGTGGTACAAGTCGCCTCACATTGAATCAAATGTTCAATGATGAGGGATTCATTTGAAATTTTTTTATTTCAAATAGTGTATTGAAGCTAAACTATTATTAAAAGAATCAGGAATATTCATAAGGATAGGGTTTTTATAAGAATGATTTTCAGGTTATACATTACTTTTTTAACAGTACAAAAGTAATTTAATACAATGAACTCCCTAAGTTGTAATGTTGCTTTTTGATAGATAACCGAATTTGGCCAGTAAGCTGTTCATTCTACAGGCCAAATGAAATAAGGAATTGTTGTTTTAAGCTTTGCATAAAAAAAAGCTACCCCAAGGCAGCTTTTTGTAAATAATAATATGATAGGTTTTATTTTTTCTCTTCCTTCTTCTCTTTCGGTTTTTCATCAGTTTTTGCCTTCGCTTTTACTTTGGCAGAAGGTTTTTTCCCTGGTTCCTTATTTTCCTCAGCTTTTTTTGGTTTCTTTGGTGCTTCAGACTTCTCTTTTGGTTTTTCTACTTTTTCTTCTGGCTTTGTTTTTTCTTTCTTATCCGGATCTTTTTCTGTTTTTGCTTGCTTCTCAGGCTTTTCTTCCTTTGCCTTTTCTTTAATTTCAGCCTTTGATTTGGGTTCTTTTGTTAATGGAGTTTCCTCCACAGGTGCAGCTTCCTGCTTCTGTTCAGCTCCTTTATCCTGTATTATTGCTTCCTGTTTAACTACTTCTTCCTGAATTATGGGCTCTTCTACAACAACTTCCTCTTTCTTAGGTATCGTTTTCTTTGGAGTAACTTTTTTCCGAGATACTTTATCTGAAGAAATTAATGCTGACTTTTTTGTTTTTGCCTTTTTCCTTCTTCTTCTAACCCCGTAAGAACCATTAATGATTTTACCTCTTTTTGTTTTTTTATCGCCTTTACCCATATACTATTTTTTTTATTTCAGGAGGCCAAATGTAATACAATTTTTCTTTTGAAGAAAACTTAAATCATAAATGGGTCATTAACAATAAGTTTTGAATTTGCCAAATAGAGCATTCTAGACACTGGAGCTTTGCTAATTTCATTACAAACCTGCTTACGGACCTAATTGCATATTCGTTTCTTCCCAAAAAACCTTCAATCAATCTGGAAATAATTGATAATAAAGCATTAACAAGATAATATTATTTCGACACACGTTATATAAGATATTTTCCCTCAAGCCGGGAGGGTTCTTACTTTTTATTCAACCTATGTTTATTTTATTTTGTGTTCATGAACTCACTTCGTTCGGTTCCATTGATGAAAAAGTAAGCAAACCTGCCTGCCGTGCGCAGTCAGACAGAAAATCCAAAAAAAATAAGCTTGACCACATTCCATAGCAATCTTATCACATGTAGCACGCATTTTTTTCAACGCTCACTCAGTTCTTTTTCTCTTTATGATTAACCAATTCATTCTATTTACTACTATAGTTTGTTCAGGCATGTGCGGTAGGCGAAAAACCTGCGATATCGGGTCGGCCGTAGCTTGTGGGCTGACTAGGTTTTTCTTTCAGTTCCTGTAATCAACCTGTGAATAGCATGACTGAATATTCTAAATACCGGGGATTTAATCTTCTTGCTAAATTTAGTGGTTTAGGCCCCAGAAAACAATTTCAGGAAGAAGATTTTGAGATTATGGCTGAGTTGGGATTTGATTTTGCACGAATACCGATGTCCTATTGGAATTGGGCGAAAGTTGATGATTGGTATACAATCGATGAAGAAATATTCAAAGATATTGATGAGGTTATTGAGCTTGGGAGACAGTATAAAATACACATTAATTTAAATATGCACAGAGTTCCCGGGTACTGCATCAACCGGGGAGATTTGGAACCATTTGATCTATTTCATGATAGTGAGGAAAATATGCAAAAAGCTCTGGACGCAGTTGTTCACCATTGGAAACTTTTTGCCGAAAGATACAAAGGGATCTCAAGTGAACAATTAAGTTTTGATTTGATCAATGAACCTCCTCATCTGGAAGAAGAAACCCGCTATATTGAAGTAGTCAAAGCACTTGTTGAGGGTATTCGCGAGAAAGATCCCGAACGATTAATTGTTGCCGATGGCAAAGATGTGGGAAGACCTCCTGTTTATGGTATTGTTGATTTAAATGTTGTACAAAGCGCAAGGGGATATGATCCGATGAGTGTAAGTCATTATACTGCCAAATGGGTACCTGAGAATGCATTTCAAACATTTGATGTTCCTACCTGGCCTCTTAAAGGAGACTTTGGTATAATGAACAGCAATCGTCCGGATGTAAAATATGAAAATTACAAAGGCCATAAGCTGGATCGAAAGATGCTTGAGTTACTGAAAAAATATATGACAGACTGATAAATCCATAAAAATACTATTCAGTCCGGCATTCAGATTTGCATTAACAAACAGTATGAAAAAGAACAATTTACAGGTATTTTTGGATTAGTTTCAGTAAGGTGTCTTTGTTGATAGGTTTTGCAATGTAGTCATCGCAGCCGGCATCCAGTGATTTTTGCATATCACGTGGAGATGCAAAAGCTGTTTGCGCTATTACTGGCATTTGAGGCTTCAATTCTTTGATTTTTTTCGTGGCATCAAAACCATTCATAAGGGGCATTTTAATATCCATCAATACGAGATCAATTTTCATGTTTTGTCTGACGATATCAATAGCCTGTTCTCCATCACTGGCAACAAGGGTATGTATACCTAATTGTTTCATTACTTCTTTTATAAAAAATAGACTTGTTTGATCATCCTCGGCAATTAATATCGTATTTCCCTTAAGTGATCCTGATGCGGGGAATTCTTCCTTTTCTTTTGTTTCAGATCCTTCAGTTGATTTGTTATAAGGTAAAGTAAAATAGAAAGCCGAACCTTTTCCGGCTTCTGAATTGGCCCATATTTTTCCTTTCAACATTTCAACATAGGATTTTGAAATCGACAATCCCAAACCGGCACCTTCGTATGGTCTTGTATCAGATGAATCGGCTTGTCTGAAACGTTCAAATATCTTGTTGAGCATATCCGGACTGATTCCGATTCCCGTATCTTTAACATAGAATTCCAGGTATTTCTCTCTGATTGAGTAACCAAAGCTTATCTGACCCTCATCTGTATATTTCACAGAGTTTTTGATAAGATTAGACAGTATTTGTGTCAGTTTAGTTTTATCTGTAGTAATTGTAATTTCCTCAACCGATAGATTTTGTTCGAATGCAAAGTTTAATTTTTTGCTTTTTGTCTCAGGGAGAAAAAAGGTATACAGGCTGTTAAGCAATTCATTCAGATTTGTTTTTGCCAGTCTTATTTCCGTTTGACCGGCTTCAATCTTTGAGATCTCGATCAGATCGTTAATGATACTCAACATCCGATCGCCACTTTGTTGAATCACATCAATAAACTTTTGTTGCTCAGATTTAGTAAGTTCGGGATTCCTCAACAATTCGGAAAAACCGATAATGCCATTCATAGGAGTTCGGATCTCATGGCTCATATTTGCGAGGAATGCAGTTTTTAAATGATCACTTTCTTCGGCTTTCTCTTTTGCTTCTTCCAGTTCAATATTGATCTTGTTTATTCTTTCAAGACTTTCAATCAG
>CAZWFM010000002.1:0-10746 GCA_964633185.1 uncultured Bacteroidales bacterium
CACAAATCATTCTTATGCAAGTATTGCTTTAACCATCCAGATTTGTTTTTCCAGTGCAGACACATAACCTGTCAGCAGATCCACAGTGCCTTCATCACCTGCATCAGCAGCCTCACCAATGATCTCCTTTTCTTTTACCAACAGATGCTTCAGGGTTTCCAATATATTATTAACAGTACCCTTTGCATTGTCCACGTTCGTTACTTCCTTAAGCTGTGCTATTTTCAAATAATCTGAAAAGGCATGCAACGGCTTTCCTCCAAGCATCAGTATCCTTTCTGCTATTTCATCTGCATTATCGGCCAGCTGGTCGTACAATTCTTCAAATTTCTCATGTAAGATAAAAAACTTCTCTCCTTGTATGTTCCAGTGAAATCCACGGACATTCATATAAAATACCTGGACATCGGATAACATTTCATTTAATTTTTTTACTGCTGAAAAAACATATTCGCCTGATAAGCCTAATTGATTTTTGTTTGCCATAATATAACTATTTAAGATTATTAATAATTTGTGCTTTACGTTCAAGTTAATCTAAATTGTAATTGTGATCTTCAACTTCGCATAAAATATACTAGATAATACTATAATCCTAAGAAATACAATTCATTTTTAATAAGAACTATTCTTAATAAAGAACAATTATAATTAACAATTGTTCATTATTGAATGTAATTATACACCTCGTTCCAAAGTTTCTAAAAATTAAATGTCATTCCCGTTTTAACCTGTCGAATCCCAAACTCATTATAAAAATCTGCAAGCGCCGGCAACTCGGTGCAATGTGAGGGATATACGCATTCAATGTTCAGTTGTTTTAAATGTTGAATTGTTTTTTTTGTCTGCAAATCATCACCCTTCAGATGAAATCCTCCAAGAATTGCTTTTACCTTCTTCATACCGGTAACTTTCATGGCGTAGTCAGTTATATTGCATATCCCCGAATGCGAGCACCCGGTTACAATTACCAGTCTGTCATTTTCAACAATTGCCAAAGCAGAATCATCCGGCACAAAGTCTCCATTCCCGTTTTCATCTTCAAAAGGTGTTGTAAGCGATTCGAAATCGTTCATCCGGGGAATTCCACCCAGATATACTATATTATTACTGATATAATAAGGTTTGTCGGAAGTTACAAGTTTAAATTTTTTCTCAAGTTCGTTTTTCTTTAATGCGAGACCTATTCCTGAAGTATCATTTTTATGGTACCTGGTCATAAATGATGCAGGATGTGTCAGCAGGGTTTTGTTTTCCAGATATTGCAAACCATCTCCGTGATCCCAGTGCCCATGACTCAAAACAATTAGTTCAGTTTCTGCATGAATATCTATTCCAAGCTTGTTGGCATTTTGAAGAAACACATCGCTGTGACCTGTATCAAAAAGTATTTTTTTCTCATCGCATTCAATAAAATACGATAATCCGTGTTCAGCTATAAAATCATGCCCTGCAACATTTTCGGTTAAAACTGTTAATTTCATGAGTTCACAGATTTAAAATTGTTTTTAAGCACATTTTGAATTCGTTCAGGGACCATTACCGGAATTCTGCTGGCAACCTCAACAAGAACGAGAGCAGAATTTGCCGTATACGCTTTTTCTTCTTTTTTGCTTGTGATCTCAAATTCGAATTTGCGCCGGATATGCGGCATTTCCTGAATCGAAGTTGTTACCGTTAATAAGTCATCATAATAGGCAGGCTTAAAATACTTAAGGTTCATCCGAATAACTGATTGCATGATGTTTTTCTTTTTTAGTAAACAGTCGTTAATACCATATTTTCGCAAAAGCTCAGCTCTTGCCTGTTGATAATAGTTCACATCGTTGGCATGATAGACATAGCCCATACGATCAGCTCCATATTGTGGCCGTATTTGTATTTTGTCTGTTATCATTTCTCTATACCTTTTGTTTTAATTGGTTCAATACCATGAATGCCAGTAAGAATTCCTAAAGATGAAAACTCCTTACATAATACCTTTTTCCTTTATAGTGGACTTCTCTGATCAATTTTTGCTTAATAAGTGACGTAACAATATTCATGCTCGCTTTTTCTCTTCTGATAAGTTCCGTAATAGTGTCTTCCCGTAAAGGATGAACTGCCGTTATATTCAGTATATCATCAATAGCATTGCCTGTAAATCCTGCCCCGGTTCCTTCAAAACCAGTCAATAGTTCGGTTTTTATGCCATTTCCCTGAAAGATCTGCCATGCTTCGGTAAGTTTTATTTCCGATACAACACCTGCGTCTTTTTCAGCAGGTGGTCTGGTTGGTATTGATAAATAGGCCATTTCCGGATTCAGACCGGCAATAAAGACAGCGGTTTCTTTCAAATCTTTCGCTGCATCATTGTAACCATCAATAAGCATGGTCTCTGTATGCAACTCCCCTGTATACTCAGAAACAAATATTCTCAATCCTTCAAGAATTTTATCAAGATAAATCCCTTGTCCCGGCCGGTTTATTTTATTCCATATCTTTTCATTCACGGAATCCACCTTTACGGAAACCCAGTCGGCCGGCATTAAATCATCCCTCACCTGCTGCTTATCAATGAACGAAGAATTCGTTATCACGGCAACAGGGAAACCTGTTTTTTTCAGCATTCTTATTTCCTTTCCCAAATTAATATCCAGCGTAGGTTCTCCGTTTGCAACAAAAGTCAGGTAATCGGGCAAATGCTTTTTATCGAGCTTTTTCAGATGAGCTTCGACATCTTTTAACAGACTTTCAGGCTTATAACACATTGACCTGATTATTGATTTTCTGGTCGTTTTTCCTATCTGGCAATACACGCAACTATAGGAACAAAGTTTATGTGATACAATGTTATTTATCCCGAGACTCATTCCTAATCTTCGTGATGGAATAGGACCAAAAGCAATCATGTTTTTAATAATTTTAATTTATATGAACAGATGTTCATTTTATATTGCTGCCGCAATTTTTGACAAGGCAATTTTCCATTTTATACATGTGGCGAAAAATGCTGTGAATTAACCAGTTCACGATATTTGTGTACAATTCTTTTATAATCTTCCCATGTATCGCGCTTTAGTGAAGGATTTCGCAGCAAGGCTGCAGGATGATATACCGGCATAGCCAATTTGTTATTCCAGGTTAACCAGGTTCCATGAATCCGCGTGATTTTTTTATCCTGGCCAAACATATATTTTAAAGCTGTTGATCCCAGCAAAACAAGTATCTCCGGATTTACAAGGTCAATCTGCCTGAACAAATAGGGCATACAGGTTCTGGCTTCATGTTCACTGGGTATTCTGTTACCTGGAGGCCTGCATTTGATGATATTACTGATAAATACATGTTCCTTCCGGGTAAATCCACATGCTTCCAAAATTTTATCCAACAATTTTCCTGATTTACCTACAAAAGGTCTTCCCAGCATGTCTTCATCTCTTCCGGGAGCTTCACCGATCAGAAATATTTTGGCGTTCTGATTCCCCTCTCCAAAGATAACTTTATTGCGCGATTGTGATAATCCGCATTTTGTACAACGCAGAATTTCATTTTTAAGATCTTCCATTCCCATATAGTTTTTTCAATGTATAATCTTAAAAAAATTACTTTCTCTTTTTTTCACAAGGACAAGGCACAGCTTTATGATGATGTTTCTGCGCATGACACGATTGAACTGCCAGCGCATATACAATGGCCAGTAAAATCAAAAAAGACCCGGTAAAATGTTTTTTCAAATTTTTGATTATTTTCATTTTTACTACTTTTTGCATGCTAAACATCATGATTCGCTTTTTAGATCAAAAGTTCCCGATATACTGATTTTTACCCCGTATCCCGCGCCCAGTTGAATACCTTTAAAGTACTGTTACTGATCTTTAACTTTGTTTTTTATTTCAAACAAGTTCCCATTCTTATCCTTCAGGAAATACGTTGAGTTGTTGCCGGATTTCCTTAAATGAGTCCAAAAATTACGTTCTTTAGCCAGTTCATAAATATCCCCGGCATTTTCCACAATCAGACAAGTATGGCTAAAGGTATTACAACCTCCCCCGGAATAAATAAACAATTCGAATTCCAGTTGCCCAAGCATCATATAATAGACATCAACGGATTGATGAATATTAAAAATCCTGAAGACATCTTCCTCCTCCAAATGAAATTGATGACTCAGCTTTCCACCAAGAATGCCAATATAAAAATCCTGAATATCGGTTTCATTTATTTCAAATGCAATGTGTTTTAGCATGTCAGGAACGTTTTAAAAATTTTATCGGATAATCGACTTTTACACTGCCATTCTTAATCTGTTTTAATTTTGCACTCAATAATTTTTTGCTTAAGGCAGGCAAATGATCGATAAATAATATACCATTTGTGTGGTCGTATTCATGTAGTATAACCTTTGCTGTAAATCCCGAAAACTGAACTCTTCTTGGTTTGAAATTCCGGTCAAAATACTCCACTATGATTTCCCACGATCTTTCCACGGGTTTAACAATTCCTGGAATACTAAGACACCCTTCTGATTCACTCCAGTTCTCCTCCGATTCAGCAATGATCCTTGCATTGATAAATGTTTCTGCAATCCCCTTATCTCCTGAAAACCATGTTTGTTTTTGCGAATCAGGCAAATCGTCATACATCAGTTTGCTGTTAATAATAAATATCTTGTCAGAGCTATTGATCTGAGGTGCAGCCAAACCAACTCCTCCCGATGCTTCCAGGGTGCTCCATAAAGCCTCAACGATTCGATTCAGATCGCTATTTTTCTCACTCACCTTATTACACGACTGCCTTAATATTTTGTTCCCGTATGCTACAATAGGAACAACCTTTGTTTCTATAATTTCATGCGATGCCATATTTCGTTTATTTTATCTGCTATTACTGAATTGGGATTGTATTCAATAATTGTTTTTCCTTCAATCATGGCTTCTACCATTTCCCTGTCAAAGGGTATTTTGCCAAGAAGCCCAATGTGTTTTGCCTTTAGGTATTTCTCTATTTCATTTGATAGAATATTGTTTATATCGTATTTATTGATGATCGCGAATGCAGGAATATGAAAAGTCCGTATCAACTCTATCAGTCTTTTGGCATCATGCAATCCGGATTTTGAAGGTTCCATGACAATCAGAACGAGATCAACACCGCTAAGCGATGATATTGTAGCACACCCAATTCCGGGAGGACCATCAGTAATAATATAGTTCGCATTGTTTTCTCCGGCAATTTCTCTTGCTCTTTTTCTGACCTGCGTAACCAGTTTACCCGAGTTTTCTTCACCGGGTCCCATCCTTGCATGTACAAGCGTGCCAAATCTTGTTTCTGATACATACCAGTTGTTATTGCTACTCCGCTCAGATGTTATTGCTTCAGAAGGACAAATCCTTTCACACAAACGGCAACCTTCACATTGAAAAGGATCAATTGTCAGTTCTCCGTTCCCGTCAGATCGAATTGCATCAAACCGGCAGTTTTCAATACACATGCCACAATTTGTACATTTTTCAGGGTCAATTCTCGCTACCCGGGCACCATAAAACGTGTGTTCCTCGCCAATTTCCGGCTGGAATATCAAATGAAGATCAGCCGCATCCACATCGCTGTCACAGAATACGGAATTCTCAACAACAGATGCTAATGCCGCAGTAATGCTGGTCTTTCCTGTTCCTCCTTTACCACTTAACACAGTTATTTCTTTCATATACTGATATTCTCCTTCCCAGTTTTTCAACTATTTGTATGTAGCTGTTCCTGATTTCCGTTGGAATACTCCTGAATAAATTCCCCCTGGCATAGCAAGCAGCATAGTCTCTTTGAAAAGGTATTTCACCCAGCAATTCAATACTCTCTTGTTCAAGGAATCTGTATATCCCTTCATTGCCAAGTCCGGCTTTATTTATAATGATCCCGAAAGGTTTTTGTATTTCATTGAGCAGTTTTGTCATGATTTTCAGATCGTGCAAACCAAAAGGTGTTGGTTCTGAAACCAGTATTACATAATCTACATCACAAACTGTTGCTACAACAGGACAACTTGTTCCGGGAGGCGCATCGTAAAGGATTATGTCTTGTTGACCGGGAACTCGTTTTTTCAGTTCTCTGATGAGCATGGTTTGCATAGCAGAACCTATCTTTAGTTTTCCTTCTACCAGTTTATTTCCGGCTTTTACATCATAAATGGATACTTTTCCTATAGACTCGGGGATTTCTCCGATCGCTTTTTCCTGACAAGCTATCAGACAAGCCCCGCAAGAATGACACAGACCTGCATTTACTTCCGCGAATTTCGCCGGCGGAATTATAACAATTGCATTGAATTCGCAATACTCAACACATTTACGGCAAAAGGTGCATTTTTCCTTATTAATTTCAGGAATCAGTTGAAAAATCTCCTTTTCTTCCACTTTTTCGGCTTTGTTGAAAAAAATGAGATCATTGGGCTCTTCTACATCGCAATCAACCAGATGAACAGTTTTCTTTTCATCCGTACTTAGAATATGAAATAAATTCACCGACACGGTTGTTTTGCCTGTTCCTCCTTTTCCGCTCGCTATGGCTATTTTGTACAAAGTTTTAAGTTTAGAGTTCTGAGTTTAGAGTTTTTAGTTGGGTTCTTTGTGCTAATCACCAATCACCGATCACCACTCCACACAATCATATCACCCACATTCACATTCAATAGTTCAGCCATGGGTTTGCATTTTGCCATCAGTAAAAAAAATAAATTATTATGACCTGAATTCATAAGTCCTTCAAAATTTCCCTGTCCCTTCGCTATAATAAGATCCGCCTTATTGTATCTTTCCACAAATTCATTTGAACAATACGCCGGAAGGGTTGAAGGAGCATCAAATCCATTCGAAATAATCCTGCAGATCTTATCCATTCCGCATTGTTTTGCATCCTCCATTGTAACATCATTGATCACAGGTTTACCGCGTACTACATAGGTTACATCTGATGGTCCAAAAGTCTCAATAAACAGTCTGTCAAATACTATTTCTCCCGCATTATCACCGAGATAAAGAATAGACCCGGCTGAACCAATTCTTTCAAATAATGTATCAGTTTCATCAATGGCAAGCTTTTTCCCTGATAATGTATTGATTTGATTTACTATATCACTCTCAATGCTATGTGCTCCATAATCAAGAACATTTCCGATGACAGCGAGTTTAGCTGCCGCAACAAAAGGATTTTCACTTTCCATGACCATTCCTTTCCATACATCATACATCCCCAGAAGCAGTTCATTGGCTTCGCATTTTTCTTCTTTATATAATTCCTGCCTGTTTAAAATATCACGGGCCAAGCGATGTATTCCTGTTGCAATATCAGGATTGGTTATTTCCCAGTTTTCATAGAGAAACCTGTTTGTCAATTGAACCAATTTCTCTGCAATAGCCGCTTCAGGTTGAAATTTACCAAGTAAGTTTTCTACAGTTTTTATATGACAAAAATAACATTCATGCCTCATGTCTAGTGATCGCAGTAATTTGATGAAAAATTCAGTGTGCCTTTTAAAAACCCTTCAACAAGTTCATTCACCTTTAATTGAGCAGCTCCAACAAACACATTTACTTTATAATGATTAAACAATTGAATGGCTTTATGCCCCATGCCGCCTGCAAGTATGTCGGTAACCCCGTTTTCTGCAAGCCACCTGGGCAATACTCCCGGTTCATGAGGAGGAGACATTAATTTTTCTTCAGAGACAATCTTATCGCCTTCAATATGCATTAATGCAAAATATTTGCAATGACCAAAGTGAGCATCCAATATTCCGCTCTCGTTTACAGGTACAGCAATTTTTCTATTATTCATGTTAAATAAGTTTAATGATATAAATAATCAATATTCCGGCTACAATTAATCCGATCTGAGTAACAGAGTCCCGAATCCTTGTCTTTTTATGCATTTGAGGTACCAGGTCTGCAAGTGCGATATAAATAAAGCTGGCAGCTGATATAACAAGAGCCCAGGGTATTAATTTTTCAGCCGAATCAAAGGCATAATATGCAATAATACCTCCTGGCAATGCTGCGGCACTTGAAAGCATATTGTACCAAAGTGCCTTTTTTCTCGAATATCCATTGTTGATTAATACTCCGAAATCGGCCAGTTCCTGCGGTATTTCATGTGCAAATACAGAGAGTGTTACCAGAATGCCGAAGGAATAAGATGAAAAAAAAGCTGTTGTAATAATAACTCCATCAATAAAATTATGAAAAGCATCGCCAAGAAGGATTAGTGCTGCCGATGCATTCTGGTGTCTTTCACATTGTTTGTTGGTACAAATACGCCACAAAATAGCTTTTTCCAATATGAAAAAAACTATAATTCCTGCAAGAGTTAAGCGAAATACAAAACTGTCATTCTCTGCAATATCTGTTGCTTTTGGTAACATACCCAAAAACGCTGCCCCCAGCAAAGTTCCTCCTGCCAGCGATATCAGATACGAAGAAACAGTATCAAGTTTTTTATCTTCAAGCAACAATAAAATGCCTGCTAATCCCACACTGCCTGCACTACCTATGAAAAGTGCAATAACTATATACAACAAAAGCATTGGAGGTTCTGTTTACATCATAATGAAAATCATTTATACCTAATGTTAAGGGAAGATCCGATAAGTAAATCTCTTATTGGCCACCTCTTCCCATTCTTCGCCCGGCTCCTCCCCTTCTACCCTGTCCCCGACCATATTTCCTGCCGAATCCAAGGTTTAATCTGCGTGCAAACCCTCTTCCTCTTCCGAAGTATTCGCGATTTGTATCCTCGACGGTGTTCTCTTTGTCAGGGTTACATTTCCCCATGGCTCTTCCGGTTCTGGGACCTTGCCCTTCCGGACCTGTTCTGTCAAATCCCGGCATAATATTAAATTTTAATTGTTATATAAAAATCCATATCAATATGTACTAAAAGTCATTCTAACAGTGATAATCGATTTTATTTGCTTACTGCAATTTTTCAATGACATCCTTAACTGTAAGACCATCATCCGGAATGATTACCATCTGAATATTGAATTTATCCAATAAATCCTTTGCTTTTGGTCCGAAATCACCCGATATAACCTTTTCAACTCTCAACTCAACCATTTTTTCAGCTGCTTTTATTCCTGCACCTCCTCTTGCATTCATGTTTTCATTTTGATAAAATATCTTTTCTCCTGTTATTTTATCATATAAGCAATACCAGGCTGCACGGCCAAAACGTTTATCAAATGGTGATGTCAATGTATTACCTGTGGATGTGATTACTGTCTTCATTTGTATTAATCTTTGTATTTAACTATTAATTTTTCTGTTGTTTAATCGTTTTGTTTACTTTGTAGCATTTGTCCACAATACAATAATTTATTGTTTCAACAATTCAATATTGTCCGAAGAACATATAGGGCAATTATGCTTTTTGACTGTTTTTGGAATGGTAAACCTTACATAACAACCATTGCAAACAAACCAGTTCTTGTCCATCCAGGCGTTACCGTAAACAGTTTTTATTTCATTTGTTTCTACAAAAGCCTTTGCAATTTTTCTTCTGGCACTCTCATATATCCTGGCAAAGGTTGGCCTCGAAACTCCCATTAATTCAGATGCTTCCTGATGATTCATCAGGTCGTAATCGGCCAGTTTAATGGCTTCGTATTCCTCGTACAATAATTCAATGGACTCATTTGATCCTTTGTTTACCCCATAAGGTCTGTAGCCTCTGAAACCGGGTGGTGCAACTACTCTTCTTAATCTTCTTCTTCTGGGCATAAAATCGAAAAGTAAACTCGATAATGAGAATATTCTCACAACAAATATAATGAGAATATTCTCATTATAAAAATATTTTCTGTTTTTTTTTAAGCAATCGATATTTTGTTAATAACAAAAAAATTAAAACTCAATTTCACGTAACATTTTTGGAATATTATTTATATGCTCGATTTCAGAGTTCATATTCATTCAAATATTCCAATTGGTAATGTGTACCCGATATTAAAACCGAAACAATGTATCTCAGAAGATGAAAAAATGTATGTGTATAAAACCGTTAAAAACCACTCGTGCGGAGTTTATATTAAATTCTTTATATGAATATGCTATGATACCTGTTATATACTGGTATCCATAAATGATCAGAATTTATACCGATCCGTTTTCATTTGTGAATATGTCGAGCAACGAGTTTAGTAAGTATTTTAATCCGGACGCCTGAAAATACTTGATTGTTGAAGAAATGCCGGCAATGACTGATGATACGAATTCAACACTTTGAATCAATATCATCCGTTAACAAACACAGTATAATCATTAAAAAACCGATTTCAGGATATTGCTTTCCATTTTAATACTGACCATTCCTCCAATAGTTGATTTATCATCCTGCATCCCTTTGGTATATAAACTTTCAAAAAGACCGAAACCTATTCTTAACCCGATGTTCTTTATGTCAACAGGATAGAAATACACCCATTGTTCAGCTCTGAATCGCTCAAGTTCAAATCCTTTGCTGTTATCCTGATCTGTCCAGTAATAATAAAATACAGGCGATACACTGAAAGGAAAGTCAGTGCCCGGATAAAGGTTTATGCCAAATGCCGGTGTTATAACAAAAATTCTCAAAGGTTCTGAAACAATGTATTCATTGATCACATCACCAGACTCCAATACCTGAATTGCCGATGAGGCCTCGTGTGAATCAGATATTCTGAATCTGCCGTAAAAACCCCATTGCCATGCTCCCGATTGTCTTTTTGCAGCAAAA
>CAZWFM010000002.1:10846-32831 GCA_964633185.1 uncultured Bacteroidales bacterium
GAATCTGCCGTAAAAACCCCATTGCCATGCTCCCGATTGTCTTTTTGCAGCAAAATACCTGGTTTTTACTTCAATAGCCCAATTGTTTTTCCAAACTGATTTGCTGTTTTCTTTTGTTGTGTCAGGATCGTATTCATACTTTTTCAATCCGTACTCCAATGCGGGTTCAATACCCCAGAATATACTCTTATTACCGGAACTCACCGGTATATCCCTTAAAAGCAATTCACCGGAAAAAAATAAAAGATAATTTGCCGTTGCCTTATCTATTTGAGCCAATTCTTTGCTGTTGCTCTGATCAGGAAGTCTTACACCAAACTTTAATGAGCCACGTTGTTTTTTATATTCGGTACTGTCTTTTGATTTCAAATTTCTTAACAATCCTATTTCAAATACATCACCGCCCGTGCTGGCAAATCCATAAATGTAATTAAATAGTGGTTTTAATTGAATTTCCGTTTGCGGAAATGCCTGTATAAAACAGAACAAGGCAAAACAGATCAATAGCAATCTACAGAATATAGGTAACTTCATGAAATCCTCTTATTAATGAATATGTATTGGAATGATCGTTTGTATTCCCCGGTATGTCAAGAGTTATCTTATATTTAGGCCCTGTTCCGATGCCTTGTGAACTCACATATATGGAAGTAGGTGTATCCGGGATATCCATATCACATTCCATTTTTTCAGCTTCTCCCTGCATAACAATTTTGTCTGCAACTTTCGCCACAAAATAATTGTGTGTGCCCGAAACAGGTTCGACAATGATATTTAATGTTCTTCCCATGTTTGTTGTATTTTACGTTTTATCAATTGATCATTTAAGTTCCCTATCTGGCATGTTTACCAATTATACCTGAACAAACCAGATAACCTGAGAATTATGCATGATTTCCGGGTTTCCTTATTTTTCAATTATGCAGATATCAGGTAAACTGTCCAGAATCCACCCATTCGTTTTCTATTAATGACCACCAGTCTATAGCAAGTCCGGTAATTACATATTGATAAGGAAGCCATCCATAGCCGTTATCTCCCCATTCCATCCCCCAGGAATTCCTTATCAGCAAAGCACCTTTTGTCGGTTCCGATCCGTCTAAGGGATTTTTAATCTCCTTGTCATCATCATATCCGAGAGCCACTATCGCATGTCCGCCTTCAGGCTGCTCACCGTTTACGGGAAATGGTATTTCTCCCGATTCTCCCACAGAATAATGATTGATCGAACTATAAACGGAAAATCCAAACATAGAAGGCAAACCTTTGTCGATGTATGCTTTTATACGATCAAGCAATTCATCAGCAGAAGATCCCATGATATCCAGTCTGTAATACTTGACTGCCTGGAAATTCTGCGCATATGCATAACAAAAAGAAGAGGGTTCATCATCATACTTTTCTTCAAAATAAGGCCAGTATTTTTCCGGAGGAACACCAAAAATCCGCATAGCCTGCATAGTAGCACGAAGGAAGGCTCCGGTATCTCCTGTTTCTCCCATGAGGTTCCGGGTAGTCTTATACAAAAAAAGTCGCGAGGCATTGGTGAATTTACCAAACGCACGATTTTCAAAGTACTCCAAAATACCTGCGCCGGCATTGGCCGTACAGGAACCAATTCTTCCCTGATCCTCTATAGGTGAAAACCATTCGCGCAGGGCTATGTTCCTGGTATCCTCAGCTTTGGATTTGACTTTCAAAGGTTTTAACAAATCAACAATAGAACGTTGATCATCCGGATTTTTAAGGTTTTTCAAAGGTTTGTCACTATTAAATGAATAATCTCTGAAATCAGGAAGGTCCGGTAACCACCCCATTGCATGTTTTTTCATTTTTATTTCCATAACGTATTGTTCGTTTAGTTGGTGGTTAAAATTAGTAAATACTTTTCCTGAAATCCAATATCAGCAAGAATTATATTTTCCAATAAAAATAGTTATATTTGCCAATATTACGTTTTTAAAATTGGTGACACGATGTCGGTGAATCTATACAATTGCACTAACCGAACTATCTGATAAACTTATTACAATTAAAGGGACACAACACAGGAAACTTACAATGAATAAAGCGGATTAATTTTTTTTATTGCCTGGTGTTACGATATATAAAATAGTATTACTAAAACAACTATATAAAACCCATTTCATGAGAATTTTTAACAAACTAAAAATCGCATGGCTACTTTTCACAGTCATACTATCTTTCCCTGTAGCTTTTTCACAGGAAACCTTAAACGATACTATCGAACTCGACGAGGTAGTTGTAACGGCCACCAAAACCGAAAAACAAATTACAGATGTTCCTGCAAAAGTGACAATCCTCAAAGGCTCTGCAATTGAAAATACACCTGTTGTATTTGCAGATGAAGCACTCAAATCCGTATCCGGAGTATATTTACGCCGTAGTAAATTCTCAGATGTTGTGTCTACGGTAACTATGCGGGGATTCGAAGGTAAGGCAAGGACCCTTGTTCTTCTTGACGGACAACCTCTGAACGATGGGTATAATCATGGTTTGGTCTGGTCTGCCATACCAACCGATAACATAGAAAAGATTGAAGTGATAAGAGGCCCCTTTTCCTGTTTATACGGAGGAAATGCCATGGGTGGTGTAATCAATATTATTACCAAAATACCTGAGAAAGAGACCATCCATTTCAAAGCCAGCTATGGTTCCTATAATACGTTAACTACCCATTTCGGGTATAGCAACAAATTATTCAAAAATTTAGGAGTATATATAAGCTGGGATAAAAAATATTCCGAAGGCTTCCCCACTAATTTTGTCGTAAAAACAGCGAGGGCAGATACCGGTAATATAGTAGTATCAGGATGGAAAAAGACAAAAACTTCTACAGGAGAAGATGCCTACCTGATAGGTGATGTTGGTGATAATTACTGGAACCAGGACCAATATTTCGGAAAGTTAATATGGGATATCTCTTCAAAGACCAGTCTTGGTTTTTCCTGTAATATTTCTGCTCATGGATACGGATATAAAAATCCTCAATGTTACCTGACTGACTCAGCCGGTATTCCTGTAAATAATGAAACGGTTACTATTGTTGATAACGGAGTCTATAACAGAATATCCGTATCATCGTATTCGTTTATTAATGGGCCCAGCGAGGGATTTCAAAGCATTTACAAGCTGAACTTCAATACTTCCATACAAAAGATAAGATTAACATCGAGCATCGGATTAAACAATTACAAACAGTGGTACATTTCCTCTTCATCAGGAGCGAATGAAGACGGAGGCCCGGGTTTGATAAACAAGACATCTCCTAACAGGGCTTATACTTTTGACCTGCAGGTCGATATTCCTTTGAAGAACCATTTGTTGACGTTGGGCACAGATTATCGTTTAAACGAGGCATCCGGTGAAGAATGGAATTTATTCGACTGGCAGGACAAAGAAAGTGAAACGGAAATATCCACTTCAATGGATGGAAAACAACAGATCATGGCTTGCTTTGCACAACTTGAACTGAATCTGTTTAAAAATTTTAAAACCTATATCGGAGCCAGATTTGACCACTGGAAAAATTATAAAGGAGAAAGTTCTGACATGGCAGAAGATACTTTAATAAAATATGATGAATTTACCAATTATTACGTATCACCTAAGATCGGGTTGGTTTACACACCGAAATTAAAAGCCGGTCCCTGGGAACTGATAAGTATTCGTCTTTCTGCGGGTAATGCTTTCCGTCCCCCTACTTTATATAATATGTATAAAACATGGTATTACTATGGAACAATCTATGAATCCAATCCCGATCTTGAACCGGAGATAACCAAATCATGGGAAGTCGGAATCGAACAATCATTGTTCAACAGGAAAACAAAAATCAGTACTGATTATTATGAGAGTTATATTGAAGATCTAATTTATCTTAACCTTGTTGAAGATAACCATAAACGATATGAAAATGCAGGAAAAGGAGAAATAAAAGGCTTTGAAGCAGAAGTTAAACAGTATTTCACTTCCTGGATTGATGGCTTCTTTAATCTTACTTACCAGACAACAGAGATCACAGAAAACGAAGCAGATTCAGCATCTGTCGGCAAAGAATTTACCAATGTGCCGGGGTTGATATATAATGCCGGACTTTTATTTCACAAAGGTCCCGTCATAATAAATCTAACGTATCATTTTTCAGAAAGAACATTCAGCAAATCAGACAATTCCGATACGGAAGAAGGTGTTTATAGTGCATATGACGAAGTGAGCTTACTGGACGGAAAAATTTCATATAACCTGAATAAAAATATGTGTATCTCTCTGAATGTAAATAATATTCTGGATAAGGAATATTTTGTATATTACAAAGCCCCCGGGCGCACTTTTACTATAAATTTTGCAGCTAAATTTTAATGATTGCCGAAGCACTGATAAAGGGACTGTTGTATTGCGCGCGTATCATACCAATCATGGTTGCGGCCATTATTCTTATCAATATTATACAAGCAAGGCAATGGACAAATAAGATTGCCTGGCTTGCCAAACCTTTTATCCGCCTGGGACGCTTACACGATGAGTGTGGTATTAGTTTCATCACAGCCATTGGTTCGCCATCGGCGGCAAACAGCATGTTAATGAATCTTTATACCCACAAGACCATCGAAAAAAAAGAAATGTATATCGCCGTACTGTCCAATACTTTTCCTGCCATTCTCATGCATTGGCGTTCCATGTTGCCAACTTTGATACCAATTCTCGGGTCGACAGGGCTATTATACTTTTGCCTCCTTTTGTGTGAGGGATTGTCCAGAACGCTGGTCGTATTATTGACGGGACGAATGCTTCTTAAAAATGTTACACATTCTGATAATTTACTGCAACAGGAAGAAGAAAATAACAATATCAGGGGATGGGATTTGCTTAAACATAGTTTCAATACCTCTAAACGCCTGATAAAAAGAATTTTGTTTATCACCATTCCGGTCTCTCTTTTGGTTTATGTATTGGTGGCTTTCGGCGTTTTTGATTTGCTTGCAGGATATTTACAAGGTATAACAAGGTTTTTTCCCGTACCCCCTGAAGGATTGAGCATTATCGCCGCCAATTTCGGACAAAGCATTGCTGCATATACTGTAGCCGGCTCGCTTCTCAATACCGATGTGATGACAGGTAAATTTATTATCATTTCACTGCTCACTGCACAGGTATTGGCAACAGCAATCAATATCTTCCGTTATTCGGCTCCATATTACATCGGGATTTTTGGCCACAAAATGGGGCTGGAGTTAATGTCGCTTGCAGTCGGGCTTAGAATGATTACCATGATTAGCATGATTTACCTGATTTATTTTTTTATGTAACGTGAACATTTTTGTGAAACAAGGTATGAAAAACAATCAAATTGTTAGAATAACCATAGTGGCCTGGAACAGTTACACCAGGATGTTCGGGAAAGCATCCGAAAATATCCGGTCATTGGAAACAGACCTGTTTTCATCAAAATCCATGGACAGGTCAGCCGATTATTACCAGAAAGCGGTCAGAAGCATCAAAGAAGCGGATATAGTGTTCCTTTATCGGACAAGTGAAGGATTTTGGGAAGATTTTGAAAAAGAGATAAAAGGTCTTGATAAAGGAAAACCGGTAATTTCAGTGGGATATAATCCATCCTGCTGGTTGCTGTCAACCGTATCTCCGGAAAAGGTCGCCACCTGTTATTCTTACCTTACATTCGGGGGAAAAGAGAACATCAGGAACCTGTTATTTTATATGCTCCATGCTTTGCTTGGTATCGGCGATAAACCTCCTGTCCCGGTTGAATTTCCCTGGGAAGGGATCTACCATCCAAAAATGGATAGTATCTGCAAATCGATATCTGAATACCTTGATTGTTTTAAACAAAATACTTCATTATCAAAAATTGGTTTGTTATTTTCCCGCAGTTACTGGTTAAATGAAAACTGCGATTTTATAGATGAACTAATAAGCAACTTTGAAAAAAGGGACTTCCTGGTTATCCCTGTATTCAGCTATTCGGTAAAAGACAAATCGCTTGGAACAAAAAGTGGCGCCGAAGCAATAAGGGAATATTTAATGGATGAAAATGGCAAATCCCGGGTTGACGCCCTGGTCAAACTTACCCCCCTGTTCAGTGGCGATGAACTGAACGAAGACGGTACAAGCTTATCGGTTTCCGAAAAGGCAGTAAAGTTGTTTAAAACACTGAACGTACCGGTTTTTCAGCCTGTACTTACTTCTTACAAAACCATTCCTGAATGGGAAGAAGATCCTCACGGATTGGGATCGCTTACTGCCTGGTATGTGACTCTGCCTGAGTTTGAAGGGGTCATCGAACCAATTATTTGCGCAGCAACCAGCAACAATTCCGAATTAAAAAAACTGATCCCCATAAAAGACCGGTGCAATAAAATCGCTGAACGTGTAAGCCAATGGATTAACCTGGGAAAGAAACCTGTTCAGGAGCGAAAAATAGCTTTTATTCTGCATAACAATCCCTGTGCTTCGGTGGAAGCTTCGGTGGGTGGCGCAGCGAATCTTGATTCGCTGGAAAGTACAGCCTGTATATTACAGGAAATGAAAAAAGCAGGGTACAAAACAGATCCTCCGGACAATGGTAAAAAGCTTATCTCCACAATTACGCAAAGAAAAGCAATATCGGAATTCAGGTGGACAACCGTAGATGAGATCATAAGGAAAGGCGGATGTCTGAAAAGAGTTCCTGTTGAAGAGTACAACGAATGGTTTGACGGTCTGACGGAGAAATTCAAAAAGCGAATTACTGATGTATGGGGAAATCCTCCCGGTGAAAAAAAGAACGGTGTTCCCGCAGCAATGGTATATCAGGGCGATATAGTAGTTACCGGTGTACAATACGGAAATGCAGTGGTGTGTACCCAGCCCAAGCGGGGCTGTGCGGGGTCAAGATGTGATGGTCAGGTGTGTAAAATATTGCACGATCCTGATCTGCCGCCGCCTCACCAGTATTTTGCTACTTACCGGTTCCTGGAGTATGGCTTTAAAGCCGATTGTATTGTACATGTCGGTACACATGGCAATTTGGAATTTTTACCGGGTAAAGGAGTCGGCCTTTCACAGGATTGCTCGCCTGACCTTGCCATTGGCAATATCCCGCACATTTATATTTACAATGCCGATAATCCGCCCGAAGGAGCCATCGCAAAAAGACGCAGTTATGCAACCCTGATCGACCACATGCAAGTGGTAATGACCAAAAGCGGTGTTAATGACGATATTGAAGAACTGGAAAAATTCCTTGGCGAATATTACGAAGCCAAAAGTATAAATAAATCTCGGGCACATCAACTGGAACATCTGATAACTGATACAATTGAAAAAACCAATCTGTCAAAAGAGATTAGGTATACAAAAGAAATGCCTTTTGAAGAAGTAGCGATAAAAGCCCATGAAGCCATCAGTCTTATCAGGTCCAGTCAAATAAATAAAGGACTTCATGTTTTTGGTAACCTGCCACAGAATGAAAACCGTATTGATTATATCCGCTCTATCTTCAGGGCTGATACCGATAATGGTTTATCGTTGCGCAGTTCAATTGTTGAACTTATCGGGGCGGATTTGTCAGAAATTCTTGCCTATCCCGGAAAAATGAATCGTGAATGGAAAATCTCAAACGGCCAGTTACTGGAACACATTGATGAGATAGCCGGAAAATTTATTGCAAAGATCATTGAAAACAACATTGAAAACAGCAGTGAGATCATACAGGAGCTTCTCACGGATAAAATTAAAAACAACAATGTACTGAACAAATTTCCTGTTCATGCGGAATTGATCAGGGAGATCAATAAAAGAATTGAAGATTCGAAGGAGATCAGAGCCTTATTATCGGGATTTAACGGCGATTATATTCCTTCCGGCCCCTCGGGAAAAATAACACGGGGCAGGTATGATGTATTGCCCAGCGGCAGGAATTTCTATACCCTGGATATTTACCGCCTGCCAACAAAAGCTGCATACAGGGTGGGGGTTAATTTAGCAAACAGTGTAATTGAAAAACACATACATGATGAGGGCAGGTTGCCCGAAAATGTTGCTATCTACTGGACTTGTATGGATATAACCTGTTGCGACGGGGAAGGAATGGCTCAAATGATGGCTCTATTGGGAGCCAAACCAGTCTGGCTGTCGAATGGCAGAGTAAACGGATTTGAAATCATTTCATTAAAAGAACTGAAACGTCCGAGAATTGATGTAACAGTAAGGGTGGGAGGAATAAACCGCGATAACTTTCCGGAATGTATGGCTTATATTGATGAGGTAATCAGGAAAATTGCATCGTTGAACGAACCCGTGGAATTAAATTTTGTCCGGAAACATGCCCTGGAACAACTTAATGATAAAGAAAATCCTGATGACAAAAATGCATGGCAGGAAGTTACCTCCAGGATATTCGGGAGTAAACCCGGCACCTATATGGCCGGCGTAAACCTGGCAGTTTATGCTTCCGCATGGAAAGATGAAAAAGACCTGACTGATGTATTTGTTTACTGGAACCAGTACGCTTATGGGAAAAATATATTCGGGAAAGAGATGGCCGGTGATTTTATCGCCAACTTAAAAACAGTGGATATTACATTTAATAAAGCGTATACCGATGAATACGACCTGTTCGGATGTTGTTGCTATTTTGCTACGCAGGGAGGAATGACTGTTTCTGCCCGTGTTATTTCCGGAAAAAATGTAAAAGCATATTACGGAGATACACGAGATACAAAAAATGTAGGCGTCAGAGATCTTTCCGATGAGGTCAGAAGGATTGTCCGGTCAAAATTGCTGAATCCGAAATGGATTGAAGGAATGAAACAGCATGGTTATAAAGGGTTGGGCGATATATCCAAAAAAATCGGGCGTGTTTACGGGTGGGAAGCCACTACCGGTGAGGTGGACGACTGGATATTCGACGATATTACCCGTACTTACGTGCTGGATGAAGAAATGAGAAATGAATTTGAAAAAAACAATCCCTGGGCGCTGGAAGAAATCGGAAGACGGTTGCTTGAAGCAAATGAAAGGGGATTATGGAATGCTGATCCTGAGGTGCTTGAGCAACTGAAAGATAAATACATCGAAGTGGAAAGCTGGCTTGAAGAAAAAATGGGCGATATTGAAGGTGATTTTCAGGGTGGCTCGATAGATATCTTAACACAGGATGAGGTTGATGATTGGGGAGAAAAATTGAAGGAGGTAAGAACTCTTTTACATAAATAATCAAGATGAAGTGTTTTGATTTTAAAGTGTCCGACGACGTAACTGATATGATAAAATCAATTCTAACAGAAGCAAATGAAATACTTGCCTTTGCTACTTTTGTTTTTGAAAATGCAAAACTGAAAATTTGAAGCATTTAATGCACTAATTTTTAAAAAAAGGTGAAACACAATTTCCTGATCATAATAGCTTTCTTCTTGTTCTTTTCCTGCAGGAATAATAATACTTCTATTACAGGAAACAGACCTGAGAGCAGTATACGAACAGTTGTGCTTCATAACGATGCTATGGAATTATTAATGGCCCTGAATGCAGGAGAATCTATTGTGGGGATAAGTGAAATAAATGAAACCAACTTCTTTTATTCCTCTTTAAAGACTCTTCCGCGAGTTGGCAAATGGGCGGAGCCAAATATCGAAGCCATAGCACAATTAAAGCCTGATATAGTAGTTACTTATGACAATTGGCCTGCCAGGGAAGAATTGGAAGATAAGTTATTGCCATTCGGAATTAAAGTTGAAAGAATTCCGTGTTACAGAATAGATCAACTGGCGAATGATGCGAGAAAACTGGGAGAACTAACGGGAAAAACCAGTGAAGCGGAACATTTCATTAACTATTTTCAACAGTACATTACCCTTATTTCAGAACGTACAAAAGAAATCTCCGAAATACAAACAGTTTATTTTGAATTCGGCGATTATAAAGCATTGGCCCCCGGATCGGGAAGTGATGAAATACTGGAAATAGCCCGTGTAAAAAATGCCGCATCCGAATTTCAGATCCCTTATCCCAAAATATCGACTGAATGGCTGCTGTCAAACAATCCCGATATAATTATTAAAACGATACGGTCGGATATTGTAAAAAAAGAGGACTACGAGAATCTGATGCAGCGACAAGCCTGGAATACATTGGATGCGATAAAAGAAAACAGGGTATACCTTATTTCAAGCGACATTTGCTCCGGACCCCGTGCCGTTGTTGGAGCTTTATATATAGCCAAGTGGTCATACCCTGAGAGATTTGAAGATATAGACCCCGGAGAAATTCATGCAAAATGGTTGTGGGAATTTTTCAGGAAAAAGCCGGACAGAATATATGTATACCCATAGATTAAAAGGTTTACGATGCAGGAACATACTGTAAATATCGATGCAATCTACAATAAAACACTAAAGAAGAAACTATTGTTTATTTTCGCAGGACTGGCTTTTTTGCTTTTTCTTATAATTTGGTCTGTTTCACTGGGAACGGCTGATATCAGTATTCATGATATTTTTGCTTCGATATTTGGCAGAATATTGCCTTTTGTTGGTATTGAAACCTCTTCATTTTCCAATATAATTGTGTGGGAGTTAAGGCTTCCGCGGATCTTCATGGCCATTATCGGAGGAATGGGATTTGCCTTAGCAGGGGCAGCCATGCAGGGAATTATGCGTAATCCTCTGGTTAGTCCGTTTACAATAGGGATTTCTTCCGCCGCTGGTTTCGGGGCCTCAATTGCCATTGTCCTGAGTGTGGGTATTATTAATGTTCCTAAATACCTGATCATTGGAAATGCATTTCTTTTTGCAGTACTTGCTGCTTTCCTTGTATACGGAATTGCAAGACTCCGGGGTATAAACTCCGAAACATTAATACTGGCCGGAATCGCCATCATGTATCTGTTTTCTGCACTGACATCATTGCTGCAATACATAGCAACGGAACATCAGCTTCAGGGAGTCGTGCACTGGCTTTTTGGTAATTTATCGTTAGCAACGTGGGATAGTTTACTGATCATTTCTGTCGTTGTTGTACTGTGTTTCCCTTTCCTGGTAAAATACGCGTGGGACCTCAATGCCCTGGCAGATGGTGATGAAACAGCCATAAGTCTGGGAGTTAATCCCACAAAGGTCAGAATAATTGTAATGATTTTATCTACATTAATTACTGCTGTTATTGTGTGTTTTACCGGAATAATAGGATTTGTTTGTCTCGTTGCGCCACATATTACAAGAATGATCGTAGGGAATGAGCATCGTTTCCTTCTGCCTTGTGTATGCATTACAGGAGCCATTTTATTGCTTGGCTCTGATACCATTGGCAGACTGATCATTCAACCCGCAGAGCTGCCGGTAGGAATCGTCACCTCATTTATCGGGGTCCCTATGTTTCTTTATTTATTGTTGATTAAAAGAAAACGATATTGGTCGTGAAAATAGCCTGAAATAAACTAAAGTATATTAAAAATTATCAGCGCTTCAAACTGAATAGTAATGAAGATTA
Source organism: uncultured Bacteroidales bacterium (assembly GCA_964633185.1). Lineage (GTDB taxonomy): Bacteria > Bacteroidota > Bacteroidia > Bacteroidales > UBA10428 > UBA10428. Next base: position 22,355 of record CAZWFM010000002.1, read on the forward strand.
ACATAAAAAATATTGATTTCAGTTACAATAGTGTCAAGACTTTACAAAATATATCACTGGTCATAAACCCTTCAGAATTTGTATGTATTCTGGGGCCGAACGGATCAGGCAAAAGCACATTGCTTAAGTGTATTAACCGGATATTAAAAGTGAAGATCGGAAGCATACTATTAGACGGCCATGAAATACAAAAGCTGGATCAGAAGGAAATTGCAAAACAGATAGGCTATGTTCCACAGGTATCCAACAATAAAATGTCTTCAACCGTTTTTAATACTGTTCTGTTAGGAAGGCGTCCTTATATAAACTGGAATTTAAGCGCCGACGATAAGTTAAAAGTTATGGAAGCCATCAAACTGATGGAATTGGAAGAATTAATAGAAAGAGATTTTAATAAACTTAGCGGGGGGGAACAACAAAAGGTAATATTAACCAGGGCACTGGCGCAGGAGCCTGCGGTATTGCTGGTCGATGAGCCAACAAACAATCTTGATTTAAAACACCAGATGGAAGTGCTTTCCCTGATATCAGACATTAAAAACAAAAAAAATATTACGGTACTTATGGCTATTCACGACCTGAACCACGCAGCAAGGTATGCCGATAAAGTAATCATGATGAATAAAGGTAAAATATGTTATGCAGGAAAACCTGCAGAAGTTCTGAATAAGGAAAACATCAGAAATATCTTTGAGGTAGAGGTGTTGATCAATCAAGTGGAGGGGATCATACAAATAGTCTCTTTAAATACAGCAAATAAAGATGACTAGATACGTAGTTATTATATTACCGGTTCTTGCTTTTTCCTGTTCACCCGGACATCAGGAGACAGAAAAAAATGCAAAGACAGATACTTTAACGGTTATCGATGCTGCCGGTAGAAAAGTAACCGTCTCAAAACAGGCCAACCTGATCCTGGTAATATGTCAGACTGAAATCATACGCATTCTCGATGCCGATGACAGGGTGGTTGCAGTAAACAGGTGGGTAAAACAACTGCATTGTCCGGAAAATCCGGTCTTGTGCAAACTACCGGTCATTGGCGGATTTGGGCCTGGTGATGTGAATCATGAAAAAATACTTGAAATTGCCGGTTCAACCGAAGGTGAAGATATCATCATTACTTATGACAAACCCTGGGCCGAAGATATTGAAAATAAAATCGGACACGTCAAAGATATCAAAGTACTTAAGTTTAACTTTTTTCTTTCCGATCGCTTTGAAGATGAATTACGAACATTTTCACGCATACTGGCTAAAGAGGAGCAATGTGAAAAATACCTGGCCTGGAGAAAAGAGATTACAGATGAAATAGTCGTGCGACTGAAACATGCCGTTTCCCGACAAACAATAAAGGTGTATTGGGACGCATCGGCAAAAGGTTGTTTTGATACATCAAACAGGAAGGGCGGAGCTACTAAAATGATTAATCTTTCCGGTGGTGTCAATATTGCCCACGATTTACCGGTATCGTCGGTGCGTGTTTCTTCCGAATGGATCATGACTGAAAATCCGGAGATAATTCTTGCGCATGCTGCCAATATCCGACATATGTCGGGCTTAGACCTTGGCTACGATTTCAATATAGCAGATACGATGACTTTAAAAAAACTAAAAGAGGAATATATTGACATCCCTGGAATAAATCAGACTGACGCTGTAAAAAACAAAAAAGTATATTTCATTTGTGACAATCTTATGTTTGGACCCATGCAGCCTATTGGATCTTTATACCTTGCCAAATGGTTTTACCCATCGGTCTTTCAGGATATAGATCCTAAGGACAGAATAAAAGAGTTTTATACTTCTTTTATACGTTTGAAACCCAAAGGAACATTTGTTTATCCGGAGAATTAATAAAACAGAAAAATAATGACTTGCAGAAGAGTAGAGTATCCGTTTACTGCCATTGTCGGGCAGGAAAAAATGAAAAAAGCATTGATGCTAAATGCCATTAATCCCAACATTGGTGGTGTATTGATAAGAGGACAAAAAGGAACAGCCAAATCTACGGCAGTAAGAGCTTTGGCTGATCTTTTGCCCGATATAGATGTAGTGGAAGATTGTGTTTTTAACTGCAATCCGGACAATACAAAAACATTATGCGCCGGATGTGCCGATAAACTCAAAAAAGAAGGGACATTGCCCATTGCAAAACGAAAGATGAAAGTTGTTGATCTGCCCTTAGGGGCTACGGAAGATCGTGTCGTCGGCACCCTGAATATTGAACATGCTATAAAAAAAGGAGAAAAGATATTTGAACCCGGAATACTTGCCGAGGCACACCGGGGAATTTTGTATGTTGATGAAGTAAACCTGCTCGACGATCACCTGGTAGATATATTACTCGATTCTGCTGCTATGGGAATGAACTATGTTCAGCGCGAAGGCGTTGCGTTCCATCATCCGGCAAAATTTATTCTTATCGGCACAATGAATCCCGAAGAGGGAGAACTCCGGCCTCAATTGCTCGACCGGTTTGGATTGTGTGTGCTCGTAGAAGGTATTCAGGAACAAGCACAACGCGTCGATATCATGGAAAGGTTCATTCGGTTTGAAAAAGATCCTCATGCTTTTGAATCCGAATGGTATGATGAGGAAAGAAAACTCAGTATGATTATTGCCCGTGCAAAAGAAATGTTTCCGAAAGTAAAATACGACAACAGTACCCTTGAATTAATCGCAGATATATCGGTTGACATGGCCGTTGACGGCCACAGAGCTGATATCTTTATGCTAAAAGTTGCCCAGACCCTTGCTGCCTACCATGAACATAAAATGATTACCGATGAAGATGTGCGGGAAGCAGCAGAACTTGTGTTGTCGCACCGAATGCGTAAAAAACCGTTTCAAAATCCCGAGGTAGATAACAATAAGCTGGATGAGTCGATGAAAAACCATCAGCAAAAAAAAAAGCCTGAGAATATAGAACAGAAACAGCAAAAACAGACTGAAAGTAAATCTGATCATGAACATAAAAATAATGACCAGCAGGAAGGGCAAACATCGGAAAAAGTGTTTCAGGCTGACGAACCTTACCGGATTAAAAGAATTACCATTGATAAAGAATTGAAGATAGTTGCCGGGACAGGCCGTAGAAGTGAGTCAGGGAGCAATAATAAAACAGGTAAATATACAAAAAATCGCATCCCATCTGAAAAGACCAACGATCTGGCATTTGATGCCACTTTGAGAGCCGCTGCCCCTTTTCAGTTAGGCAGAGATAAAAAAGGGAAAGCCGTAACTATTGAAAAATCGGATATCAGGGAAAAGGTCAGGAAAAAGAAAGTTGGCAATACCATTCTTTTCGTGGTTGATTCTTCGGGTTCAATGGGAGTTAACAAACGAATGCAGGAAACAAAAACAGCTATTTTTTCCTTGTTGGTCGATGCATATCAAAAGAGGGACAAGGTAGGTATGGTTGTTTTCAAACAAAATGACGCCGAACTCATCCTGCCTCCCACTTCAAGTGTAGAACTGGCAAAAAAACAACTTGAAAGCATCCCTACCGGTGGCAAAACCCCACTATCTAAAGGTCTTTATATAGGATTACAGTGTCTTACGAAAGAATTGAAAAAACAAAAAAGCATTAAACCCCTGATGATCCTGGTATCAGATGGGAAAGCCAATGTCAGTATGAACAATGGAACAAATCCATTTGCCGAGGCCAAACAGGTTGCGGCCGGGATAAAAGAAGCCGGTATCAGTTCAATTATTATTAATACGGAAACAGGACTGCTTCGTCTTGGGAAATTAGAAGAACTTTCCGGTATTCTTGAGGCCAAATACCTTGAACTGGAAGATCTGAAAGCTGACAGTGTTGTATCTGCAGTAAAGCAAACCATTAACCACGATCATTACTTATAACGGCTGTACATTTTTATGTTACTTCTTACCCGGACATTTGATTTCTTTTTTTTGCTTTTTCATCAACAGCATATCGATTAAATACCACTCATCCACTTCAATGTAATGGATCAAAATATATTGTTTTTCGCAAGCAATTTTGACCTTATAGTATACTCCGACTGGTCTTTCAGAATTACAATCCATTTGATACCATTGTTCTGATATCTCCTCAATTTCACTGGCATAAAGTTAGGTTAAGCATCTGTTTTTCAATATAATATAACTGCTTGTTTTAGTATATCTGCTTTTAATGTCGTGGAACCCTCATATTTTGTTCATCGCCTTGTAGTGAACTTTTGTGCATGAGGGTTTCATACCTTTTCTCATTCCAATAAAAAAATTTCGGGTATTCATCGGCTTTATATCCGGAATGACATTCAACATGTATGGGAATACGATCGTTCATTTTACTTCATGAAGTATATAACTTTCTTTGTATGTCACCTTAAATTCCTTTAAAAACTCTCGGTACTCTTCAGTAAATGTTTTCCTTTTACCAATATTAAAACCTTAAAGAGCTTCCCGTCTATCAACACAAGTATAACAAAATTCCAGTCTTTTGAAAAAATGACTAAGTATTTTGGGTGCTTTTATTTTTACAGTTATCTCAAAACTGCAATTTCATTAAGAAATCAATGAAAAATAATTATTCGTTTAGAATTGTGAGCAAGTCATTTTTCTTAGTCTTTCCGCATTCTTCACGGCAAAACCATGAAAATCATTATTAAAAAATGCCCATACTTCTTTGTCTTGTTTCAGCCATCCTTCTATTTTTCCCGCATAATCCTGCAATTCTTTTTCACTGTAATCAGATGCATATAACTTTTCATGTCCGTGAAATCTCAGATAAACAAAATCTGATGTAACAGCTTCATAATAGGGGAATCGTTCCCCCGAATCAGCAATCACAAAAGCCATTCCATATTGAGTAAGCAATTGAAAAAAATGATCCGTAATCCATGATTTATGCCTTACCTCTATGGCAAACCTGTATTCGTTATATCGCTCTTTCAACAAATTCAGAAAATCTCTTATTCGGAATTTATCATAGGTTAATGCGGGAGGCAACTGAATAAGCACAGGACCTGAACGGCTTTTCATCTCTTCAAATACATCAAAATATTTCTTTAACGGATCTTCGCTATCTGTCAACCTTTTCTGATGCGTGATAAAACGGCTCAATTTTGTACAAAATCTGAACGTTTCCGGAGTTCGCTTCATCCAGCCGGCTACCGTGGCCTTTTTGGGCAGATGATAAAAGCTTGAGTTCAGCTCTACACAATGAAATTTTGAAATATAATATTCAAGAAATTTTTCAGGCCTTATATCCTCCGGATAAAATACTTCGTACCAGTGTTTGTAACTCCATCCGGAGGTCCCTATATACAAACGCTCTAGCGGCATAGTATTATCGCTTTTTATTATTATTCGTAGCGCAAAGCATCAATCGGATTTAATCCTGCAGCTTTTCGTGCCGGATACCAGCCAAAGAAAATGCCAATAGCTGAACAAACTGCAAAAGAAAGTATAACGGATGATGTTGTTATTACCACGGGCCAGCTCATGATAGAAGAAATGAGTTTTGATGCCAGAACACCCAAAACAATACCAATGGAGCCTCCGCTTATACTCAGTAAAATAGATTCAACCAAAAATTGCATCATGATATCTCTCTCACGGCCACCAACCGACAAACGCAGGCCAATCTCCTTGGTACGTTCAGTGACCGACACATACATTATATTCATGATTCCAATACCACCTACCAACAGAGAAATTCCGGCTATTGCACCAAGCAGGGCAGTCATCATGTCACTTACCGATGTAAATGTTTGCACTAGTTCGGATTGAGACATTACACGAAAATCGTCTTCCTCACCGTCTTTTATTTGATGTGTACGACGAAGAGTTTCGGTCAGTTGCTCTATAGCCAGATCATTCATGTCTTCGGCCTTGGCCGAGGCAAAAATTCCCTGTATATGGGTAATGGAAAGGATCCGTTTTTGAACAGTGGTATATGGAGCCAGCAACATGTCATCCTGATCCTGTCCCATGCCATTTTCACCTTTTTCTTCCAAAACACCTATTATTTTGAAAGGTATATTGTTAAACCGAATCGTTTGTCCAATCGGATCAACGCCTTCATTAAAAAGATTTTCAATGATGGTTTGCCCGACCAAACACACTTTAGCATAGGTTTTCACTTCTCTTTCAGAAAAAATTCTGCCCGATTCCAGCTTATATTTCCTGATATCGAGAAATCTTTCATTTACTCCATAAATAGTGGTTGGCCAGTTTTTATTTCCAAGAACCAGTTGCCCGCTGGAGCGCACTTGCGGAGAAACAGCGCTTATAGCTGTACACTCATTTTTAACAGCCTCCACGTCGCTCAGTCTCATGCTTTGTGCATCAGTGCTCCCAAGATGTACACCACCGCGTTGTTCCGAACCGGGCATGGCAAAAATAAGGTTTGTTCCCATATCCGACATTTCATCCTGTATGCTTTTTTTGGAACCCTGTCCAATGGCTATCATTGCAATTACCGATGCCACTCCGATGATAATGCCCAGCATGGTCAGAAACGCCCTTAATTTATTTCTCATCAGGGCATTTACCGCTATCTTTAGTGTGTTTGTATAATTCATCGTATCTTTTTTTACAACTGATTCTCTTCAACAGGCAATGTTTTAAGCATTTCTCCGGCAAGTAAGCGATCTTTTACCCGTGTTTCCCGGATCACATGACCATCACGAAAAATAACATTTCGGGTCATAAAACGGGCAATATCCGGTTCGTGTGTTACAAAAACAATGGTTTTCCTATTGTCATTCAACTCCTGCAACAAAGACATAAGTTCATAAGAGGTACGGGTATCTAAATTACCGGTAGCTTCATCGGCCAAAATTACCACCGGATCATTCACCAGTGAACGGGCAATAGCTACACGTTGTTGTTGACCTCCCGATAATTGGTTAGGCATATGGTGCATCCGGTCGGTCAAACCCACGGCTTCAAGAGCATTAATAGCCCGCTTTCTGCGTTCACGGGATGTTATTTTCGGATCATAGTAAAGTGGTAGTTCAACATTTTCAAGTGCTGTTGTTCGCGGTAATAAATTATAGGATTGAAAAACAAAACCTAATTTATTGTTTCTCAACCTTGCCAACTCATTCCCGCCAAGACCATTTACATCTACTCCATCTAGCATATAGCTGCCCGCCGTCGGTTTATCCAGACACCCCAAAATATTCAGCATAGTAGATTTACCGGAACCACTGGCTCCCATAATGGCTATAAAATCACCTTCTCTAATTTCCAGGTCGATACCTTTCAACGCATGAACCGTAATTTCGCCAACGTAGAAATCTTTTTTCAGATCCCGTACTTCAATAATGGTTTTTGCTTCAGACATAGCTTCTGTTATTTTCGATTCCGACCCGGAGGTTTAGGCATAAAAGGACTTTGAGATGGAATTGTATTTTCATTTTTATTCACTGATGTTGAACTCAGTGTAACAATAACCTCATCACCTTCTTCAACACCGGAAAGCACTTCGTAATATATTTCATTGGTCTCTCCCAGCTCAACTTTTTGGGTATAGATGAGATTCCCTTTTTTCACCCAAACCATTTTTCCTTTCAATTCTTTCTCTGATACCGTGGGCGGTGGCGGAACCTGCAAATCAATTTCCGGATGATTTTCCTTGTAATCAAACAACAATTTCTGATCCGGATTCAAATTTACGGCCCTTGATGGCAACAATACGATATTCTTTTTTTCAGTTACATAGAAAGAAACATTGGCAGTCATTCCGGGCATCAGCTTTTTCCCAGGGTTTGGCGCATCAATAATGACCGTGTAAGTAATTACATTAGAACTTTCCACTGGTTGCAAACGGATTTGGGTCACTTCTCCGGTAAATGTCATATCCGGATAGGCATCCACTGTAAATTCTACCCGTTGCCCTACTTTTAATCTGCCTATATCAGCCTCATCTACATCAGCCTCAACCTGCATTTTAGTAAGGTCATTGGCAATTGTAAATAAGGTTGGCGTACTAAAACTGGCAGCAACCGTTTGTCCTTCACCAACCGCACGTTCAAGAATAATGCCATCGATAGGTGAATAGATGGTTGCATAATCCAGGTTGATCTTGTTTTTATCGTAAACCGATCGGGCATTCTTTAAGGTAGCCACTGCTTTGTGGTAATTGTAGACCACAAGGTCAAAATCGGACTGGGCAATTAATTTTTTCTCGGCCAGTACTTTATAACGTTCATAGGTAGCCTCCCGGTAATCCACTTCAGCCTGAGCGTTATCCACAGATGCCTTGCTTTGTTCCAGTGTCGCTATTAACGGGGTTTCATCGAGTTTTGCAAGGAGCTGCCCTTTTTTTACCTGCGAATTGTAATCGACATATATCTTCTCAATCACCCCTGAAACCTGTGTGCCCACTTCAACGGTTTCAAGCGCTTCCAGTGTTCCGGTAGCAATAATGACATCGCTTATGTCACCGCGGACGACTTTATCTGTTTTAAGATCGATAACTTGCACAGCCTTGCCAAACGGCTTGAAAATAATTAATATCCCAACGATTGCAAGGACAGCGATAACAACAATGTACAGGTTTCTTTTCTTTTTTATGTGTTTATTTTTTAGTGCTTGTTCCATCTCATAAAATTTAAAGGGATAAAGGAATGCCTATATAAAAATCAAGAACTTTATAACTGAAAATCAGGTTGTATTTTGATTGCAGCAACTGACTTTCGGATGTTATGAGGTTTGTTTTTTCAAATATAAAATCCACTGAGTTTATAAGTCCGAGATTATATTTTTCGTTAGCAACTTCCATCGATTCCAGGGCAACACTGTATTCTTCGATGCTTGCTTCATACTGTTCCTGGGCGACCATTACACTAATGGTTGCCTGTTCTATCTCTTTGCGCAATTCGTTTTTGGTATTTATTTCTTCCAGTTCTGCCTCCGCTATACCAATCTTTGCTATCCCGATATTTGTCTTTACCTGTCTGTTTTGATAAATCGGAATTGTAAGCGTCAAACCGATATACGGACTCACCTTGTTATTCATCTGCTCAAAATAACCAATCCCGCTTCCCGAACCTGAATAAGTAGTCCCCAATCCAGCGTTCATTGATAAATCAGGTAAAAGTCCCGCTTTTGCTATCTTTTCATCCAATAGTGCGCTTTGTCTATTCATTGCGGCTTGTTTTATTTGTGGTTTAATTGCTAATGCCTTTGCATATACATCGCCGGCAACAGGCTGTTGATATTGATTCAGTATCTCACTGAGATCCGGCAATATAATGGCAAAACTATCATTCACCGGAAGTTCCATCAACTGCATTAAGCTAATCCGTGTAATCGCCAACTGGCTTTTTGCATTTGCAAGAGTCAGTTTCTCTCCTGCCAGTTCAGATTTGATCTGCAGATAATCAGATCGTGATATTATACCAAGATTCAAACGCTCTTCTGCCAACTGCAATTGTTCCGTTGTTGCTTCAATTTGCTTTTCGGCATTGGTAACACTTTCTTTTGCATACAGCACCTGCAAAAAAGCATCCAGTACGTTCAATTCAATTGATTCTTTTACGGTTTCAATAGAATACCGGCTGCTTTGCATATCCAGTTCTGATTGCCTGATCCGGTTATTTATTTCCATGCCCTTGAAAAGCGACACGGATGAGCCGATAGAATAACCCGTATTATCCGAACCTGTTAAATTTTCGTATTCTTCCGTATCAATATTCTGTATTCTGTCCCAGTTAAAATTTTGATTTGCGGACGCATTTAATGAAGGAAACCTGGATGCTTTTGCCTGTTTAAAATACAGAATATTTCGTTGATTCGACAAGTTAGCCTGCTGAACGTCTATATTCCTGCTTAATGCATAATTGATGCAATCATTTAACGTCCAGGGATTAGTTTGTGCCTTTACGCATAATAACAATAAAAGTAAAAATCCAACTGAAAAGATCTTTTCCCCTTTTTCTTTCATTTGCATTTAAATTTAAATACAAATGTATCGCAGGTTTTCAATATATAAAAAGGCAATAGATGTATGGAATGTTTTTATCGACGTTTTGCCGAATGATATAAATGATCCCCTGTTGACCATATTCAATTCTGCCAATATATCGGTCATTTTAACACAGGCATAATTAAGCCTGTAGTGATTAATTTTTTATTTAAGAAATGATAAATCGATAAAGATACAATGATCGAAAGGGAAACAAACCGGAAAGTAACGAATCTGGTATCGGGCAAATAGTAACACCTTCCTCCCGGCTTGAATTGCAGATGCCGGGTTTTTGACAGCGATGGCCATTAAACCTTGTCAGGGTTGTTACCTTGTCCGGGAAATTCTAACTTTACAAATACAAGCGATATATTTTTTAGTTGTTAAAAACAACCGCTATCCGTTATTTTACTTTAAATAGTCCTGATATGAAAGCCTGGATTATCCATAAAACCTGCGATCTGAATAAGGAAAAAAAACCTCTGAAACAAATCGAACTTCCCAAACCTGCCCCTCAGAAAGGTGAATTGC
>CAZWFM010000003.1:0-32447 GCA_964633185.1 uncultured Bacteroidales bacterium
TGAGCGGTGGACTATCTGTCCTTGGCGATATCTATAAAACGGATGTGTATCTTCTGGCCAATTATATGAACAAGAACAGACAAATTATTCCTGAGAATATCATAGTCAAACCGCCCTCGGCAGAATTACGTCCTGATCAGAAAGACAGTGATTCATTGCCGGACTATGAGGTTCTTGATAAAATACTGTTCAATTATATAGAGCTCAGAAGATCTGAAGAGGAGATAATATCAGAAGGATTCGATGAAACAATTGTGAAAAAGACTGTTTCCCTGGTAAATCTGAATGAATATAAGCGATATCAGACCCCACCAATATTAAGGGTCAGCAGCAAAGCTTTTGGCTTTGGAAGAAGGATGCCCCTGGTAGTGAAATATGAATAAGTGCTTTATTTTCCGTCTGTTTTATTTAGAATTCGTTTGTTTCTATTTCATGCTGTGTTCTTTAAAATACCCGTCTGCGACAACTGTAAGATGAATGGTTTCTTTATTTACGATCATAGCAGGCAAAAGGATTGAAGGCACCTGTTTTTTCCCATTGTTTACTGATAAATATGTTTTTGGTATTCTTTCTTCATAAATCATTTGCATAGCTATTTCTGCTGTTTTTGAAGCAATAGCCTCAATGGGTTTATAAACTGTCATGGCTTGCGTACCCGCAATAACTCTTCTGCATGCATCTGTTTCGGCATCCTGGCCGCTGATATATGGCAGCGAACTTATATTGGCCTCATGAATTGCTTTCAGTGCTCCTTCTGCCAACTGATCGTTTGCTGCAATTACAGCATTGATCTTCACATGTTTCGACAGGCACTCTTTCATCAAACGGTAACCTTCTTCCGGAGCCCAGTAATTGGCAAATTGATCGTACAGAATACGAATATCTCCTCTTTCGATCAGGGGCTGAATAATATTGAACTGTCCCAGCCGGAGTAAAAATGAGTTGTTGTCAGTAACCGCTCCTCCCAGGATCGCATAATTTCCTTTTGGACAAACAGTGGTCAGATATTCGGCCTGAAGTTCTCCAACCTGAATGTTATCGAAAGAAATGTAAAAATCGAGATTGCAATTCTTTATGATCCGATCATAAGAGATGACAGGAACTTTTTTCTGATGTGCAAGTTTTACAATCTCTGCAGCTGCATACATATCAGATGGAATTACTACAAGCACATCAACGCCTTCTTCCAGAATTTCACCAGCCATAATCAGTTGAACATCAGCATCACCTTCCGATGCCTGAACAATAACTTCACCACCGTTTTCCTGAACATTTTTAATGAATAATTCCTTATCTATCAGCCATCTTCCCTGGTCGGATACATCCATTAAGAAGCCGATCTTTGCTTTTTTTGAGCAATTGCTTAAAAGCAATAGTACTGAAAGCACTAATATTGCAAAATGCATATATTTTCGTTTCATTTTGGTGAGTTTTAGGATGGGAGGTCATTGAAATAATAAGTTACGAAATTGCTGAAACATAGTCAATTTTTACTTTGTGTTATCGCCGGTCAATATTTTATAACATCAAGGCTGTCAGATATTTAATTTTGAAAATAAAACATGGTGATATTGCTCACCATAAGCATGAAAGGAGCTTTAACTCATGGGGAACTGGAAAATCTGGATAGATACAGGAAGAACTTTTGCCGATTGCATGTCTGTTGATCCCAAAGGTGAAATCGACCGGGTTAAAGTATTGAACACGGGTCGTTTGCATGGCAAGATGATCGGGTGTATTGCACCCGGGAAATACAAAATAGAACAAAACTGGAAAGTCAGAGAAGATCTTTTCACGGATTACAGTTTTCAGCTTATCCGGAAACCCACTGAAACCCTGAATGTTCTTTCTTTTGATCCGCAGAATTCAATTCTGGAGTTTTCAGGCAATATAACGGATGATCTTACAGGCAATGAATTTGAGGTCTATGCGGAGGAAGAAGCCGTCGTTCTGGCAACAAGAATGGTGACCAAAACCAGGCTTGCTGATGAGTTGCCGGAGATCGATATGCATTTGTATTCCCGTAAAGGAACAGGTACATTATCGGAGGATAAAGGAATACGTCCGCTGCTAATTACTACCCGGGGATTCCGGGATACTGATCCGAACCGCACACAACAGGACGATTCGCAATATAATCTGAATATAAAACAAACTTATTCGCACTTTGACCGGGTTATAGAGTTGGATGAACGAATTGACATACAGGGAAAGGTTTTGGTTGAATTGAACGAAAGTAAGATCAATACCTTACTCAGGGAAGTATTCGGATTCACTCCGGGACTTGTGGTCATTGCGCTGATGAACAGCAATAAAAACCCATTGCATGAGAAAATCCTGTTCAATGTATTGAAAACTGCAGGAGTAAACCATGTATATGCTTCACATATGCGTAAGTAAGGGAGGCCGTTATATAAGAACTGAAGCCCTCTTAAACAAGGAATTAAATCGTATTTTCATCCTTCCAAACTCCTGATTTTGTTATATTTGATCTGAAATACAGAACCTAATAACCCCGGGCTCTGTTGCCTTATTTGGAATAATAAACCAGTATAAATTTGGTATATGTGCAAGTTGGCGGTTATGTTGAGACGCAACTTTACCAATCATATAATCATCTACTGACATGAACCAAAATTGACATAAAATGAAGATACTCCCATTCATATTAATTTCAATTCTGTTAAATTTTTCATGTGATAAGGATTCAAATAATTTAAACAAGCTGGATTCAAATCAATTAAAGAGTACTTGGATTTTATACAAGTTTATAGATAAATCAACTAACGAATCCTTTTCTTTACCCGATGACTATTCATCTGAAATTACGTTTCATGGAAAAGACTGTATTTGTGTTATAGGACCATGTAATAGTGGACCAGGTAAATATTTAATTGATGACAATAATATTATTACGATTACAAAACTGGCTATGACTGAGCGAGGATGTAATATTATTGGATATGAAAAGATATATACCGACAATTTATCTGGCACTTATACTATTAATAACGATACTTTAAAAATTATATCAGATTATGATACAGATTTAGTATTCTTTAAAGCTGATTCAACAAAAGTGTATGAATGTTTTGATTTTTAATAGTTCTGATAATATTAAACACGAACCGCCAACAAACATTAGTACCAAGGCAGATGCCAATCCCTGCAAATAGAAAATTCATTAGATAGAAAGACTTAAATATTATAAATATTCAATCTGACCCCTCTGCCTCAAAATACGGAATATTGCAAAGTTTATTTTGTCTCCCCCTCGCTCTAATAATGAAGCTACCGACCCCCATTGCATACATTTACAAATCGCACATGCTATGCCTCAAGCCAAAATTTGTAAAAAAGTGTGATCCTGCCCAGCTCCTCTATATGGCACAAAAATCAGTTAAATAAGTTGTTGTTTTCTTATCTAAATAATTCCGTAATTTGGGTAACTCTAAACAAAAATATACAAAGGCAAGAAAAAAGATCTATGTCCGATGTAAATGAACACAATTCTGCTAACCCTGATTTTTACGTCAATTTTGAAATTTCACAAAATTTTACAGTACTAATTAGAGGTAACTGGAGTAATTGAAAAACCTGGTTTATTTAAGATTACTTCAAAAAGTTTTTACTATAGTAAATAGTATTTCAAATGTATTCGTACTGCTTGTTAAACAGTAATATATATGACCATTATCAATATCATGGATACTTTCAATATCCTGCAAGAAGCCCGGATTATACCATTTTTCAACTGGTTGATAATTATTACAACCAGTAAAATAATGTTGAGAAACTCCGCGATTTCCAAAATAATTACCCCACATTTCATCTACATCACAATATCGGTATCTGTTCCCGTAACATTTCCAAAGGAGTATTTGGGTTACTAGGCCATACTGTAAGAAACACATCTACTATCGGAAATATGGCTCATTTAACCATTTTTGCAGAATATTTATACAAAATGTTTGCACACGTGTGTTTAAAGATTATATTTGCATGTTATATTCTTAAACAAGTCCAAAAAAAGTGCCTGTTTTGTTATAAAACATTTTGTATTGAAAAGAATTACCATAAAAGATATCGCAAGAGAATTAAAAATACATCATTCCACCGTTTCAAGGGCGCTAAGTAATAATACTAGTATAAGTGCAGCTACTAGGAAAAGGGTGAATGATTTTGCTAGAGAAATTGGTTATCAGGTAAATATGAATGCACTGCAACTTCGTGGTAGTGTAAAAAACATGATAGCTATAGTGGTACCCAATATTTACCATAATTTCTTTTCAAATGTAGTTAGCATTGTTGCAGATCTTGCATTTGAGAAAGGATTTGTAGTATCAATTTTTCAGTCGAATGAGAGCTATTTACAGGAGAAAGAAATAATACAAACTCTTATCCGTAATAATGTTGCAGGTATTGTTGCGTCCATTTCAATGGAAACCATAAACTCCGAGCATTTCAGGGAATTAAATAAGTACAGGATCCCATTGGTTTTGTTTGACCGGGTTTGTCCTGATCTAAATGTTTCAAAAGTACTGGTTAATAATTTTGAGGTTGTTTCATCTGCTGTTGAAATTTTAATTAAAAAGGGATTCAGAAACATAGCACATATAAGCGGTCCAAAACACATTAATGTTTTTGGCGACAGACAGGAGGGTTATTTGTCAGCGATTAAAAAACATAAATTGAAATATCAAAAGGTAGTGAGAATAAATTCAGCATTTAACATTATTGAGGGTAAAAATGCAACAGAAAATTTATTCCTAGACAATATAAAACCGGATGCGCTTATTTGTGATTCTCATTTATTGACCTTAGGGGCAATTTATAAACTCCGGGAATTGCATTTAAAAATTCCTGAAGATGTTGGTATCGCCGGGTTTGGAGATAATCCTTATATTGAGGCTTTGGGTTCAGGTGTAATTTCCATACTACAACCGGATTCATCTATTGCAAATGCAGTATTTGAATTGATATTGAAAAGGATAGAGAAATTTGACAATGAAATTTCTGAAAACCTTGTGATTTCAGCAAACATAATAGAGAGATAATTTTTTTAAAATAATGCACACGTGTGCATATATGAAATGAAATGGTTAGATAGAGTAAGATTTATGGTGACTTCAGGGGCATCGGATTACCTAAGGATCTACCATTGGATTATGTGGGACTTTCAAGTGGGTAACAGACCTGGATCCAACTGGCTGACCATAGAAAGGAATATAAGTGTCTACTTATTCCCGGTACAATTATTTATGCAACCAATGATAGAATTGAAAAAATGATCGTGAAAAGAATCCAAATAGTCTGTATACTTATTGGGATAATTGGTAATGCAAGTGCTCAAAATAATTCTCCTTTAAAGCTTTGGTACAATCAACCGGCAAAGCACTGGATAGAAGCTTTGCCCATTGGTAACGGACGCCTGGGGGCAATGGTTTATGGTGATCCCTATAAAGAGACTATTCAACTCAATGAAAACATGGTTTGGGCAGGCCAACCAAACCGAAACGATAACCCAGAGGCGAAAGAAACCTTGCCTGAAGTTAGAAAACTCATATTTGAAGGCAAATATAAAGAAGCACAGGACCTTGTCAATCAGAAATTCATCAGCAAAACATCTCACGGGATGCCCTTCCAGACCGTTGGAAACCTTAAACTTGTTTTTCCGGGACACGAAAACTTTTCCAATTACTACCGGGAACTTGACATTGATAATGCAACGACATCGACGCATTATAGTCTGAACGGAGTAAAGTATAGTTCCACGGTATTTGCATCATTTCCAGACCAGGTTATTATAGCCAGGATGTTGGCTGACAAACCCGGTTCAATTAGTTTTTCAGCCACAATGGACAGGCCTTCAATGGCGGTGGTGACATCCAACGGAAGTGATGAACTTATCTTAAAAGGCATAACAAGCGATTTTGAATCAGTAGATGGTAAGGTTCAGTTCGAGGCAAAAGTAAAGATAGTAACCATAGGGGGTACCCTAACTGCCACTGATATATCACTGAATATTATCAATGCCGATACAGCCACCATTTATATTTCTGTTGCATCCAATTTTAAAAATTACAACAATATAAGCGCTAATGCCGATGAAAGATCGGATAGGTATCTTCAGAATGCCCTGAACAAAAAATATAATCAACTATTAGAAGACCATATTGTCGATTATCAAAAATATTTTAAAAGGGTTACTCTTGATCTGGGAGTAACAGATTCAATTAAAAATCCTACCGATAAGTGTCTTGAACAATTTGCATCAGGTAACGACCTGCAGTTAGTTACATTGTATTTTCAGTTTGGACGATATTTGTTAATCTCTTCTTCGCGACCTGGAGGCCAGCCAGCCAATCTTCAGGGAATTTGGAACGATCAGCTTTTTCCTCCCTGGGACAGTAAATATACAGTGAATATAAATACTGAAATGAATTACTGGCCATCAGAGATTACCAATCTTACTGAAATGAATGAGCCGTTGACCAGGATGGTGCGTGAACTTTCACAAACAGGAAAGCAGACTGCAAAAGATATGTATGGAGCACGAGGATGGGTATTGCATCATAATACTGATATTTGGCGTATTAATGGTCCAGTAGACGGAGCTTTTTGGGGAATGTGGCCCATGGGAGGTGCATGGCTTTCACAGCATTTATTCTATAAGTACCTATTTAATGGCGATAAAGAATATCTCAAGTCGGTCTATCCCATCTTAAAAGAAGCTGCCTTATTTTACCTCGATTTCCTAGTAGAAGAACCTGAGCATCAATGGTTGGTCGTTTGCCCCTCAATTTCACCGGAAAATGCTCCATCCGTCCACCCCGAATCGTCTATATCTGCCGGAACCACCATGGACAACCAACTGGTTTTCGATTTGTTTTCCATCACCAAAAAAACTGCCGAGATTCTTAACATCGATCATGAACTGGTTAAAGAAACAGAAGAAACAATGAAAAGGTTACCTCCTATGCAAGTTGGAAATTGGGGACAGCTGCAGGAATGGATGTACGATTGGGACAATCCAAATGACAAACACCGCCATGTATCCCATTTATATGGTCTCTATCCCTCTAATCAGATTTCCCCTTATCAAACACCAGAATTATTTTCTGCGGCAAGGACATCTCTGATTGCACGGGGAGATGAATCAACAGGATGGTCTATGGGCTGGAAAGTCAACCTGTGGGCTCGTCTGCAGGATGGTAACCATGCCTTTAAACTCATTACAGATCAGTTAAAACCGGCTCCAAAAACTGGATGGGGGCCCAGTGGTGGGACCTATCCAAATCTGTTCGATGCACATCCTCCCTTTCAAATCGATGGCAACTTTGGTTGCACCTCAGGAATAGCCGAAATGTTGTTACAAAGCCATGATGGTGCTATACATTTTTTACCGGCTTTACCAGATAACTGGAAAACTGGTAAAATAAGTGGTCTGAGAACTAATGGAGGATTTGAGGTTAGTTTAAGTTGGGAAAATGGTGAGATTCAAAAAATAGTAATCAAATCAAACCTGGGAGGAAATTGTCGCATTCGTGTTCCAAATGAGGTAGCCTTTAATGATGGCACAACACTAAAGCAGGCTTCAGGTGAGAATCCGAATCCATTTTTTAAAAAATCCCGGATCCAACCGCCTCTAATTGCTGATTCAACCAAATTAATTCCGGTAAATATTAAACCCACTTTACTATACGATTTTTCAACTGAGAAAGGTGAAGAATACACTCTTATAAACATGAAGTAATAAGAATTTAAACATGATTTTACACCCTGTTACTACATAAACAATTTAATACACTAACTAAAATTAATCCTATGACTAGAATTATTAAACTAAACAGACTATTACTGGTAACGGCACTGATGTTACCACAATTATGGTTTTCTATCAGGTGCTATGGTCAGACCTTTACAGTGCACGGAAAAGTAACTGACAACACAGGAGCCCCCATGATAGGGGCAAATATTGTAATTCAAGGTACTACTATTGGAACTATCACGAATGCTGATGGAGAGTATCAGATCGAAGCCAGTGCAGATAACACGCTTAACTTCTCTTTTATAGGTTACCTAAGTGAAGATATTATGGTTGGTGACCAAACTGAGATTAATGTTCAACTTATTCCAAGTATAACAGAATTAACTGATGTTGTAGTTGTTGGCTATGGAATGCGGAAAAAAGAAACCTTAACCGGGTCGGTAGCAAATATTTCTGGTGAGGAGATGAAGAACAATCCTATGCCGAATGTGACCAGTTCCCTGGCAGGTAAATTGCCGGGATTGACTATTAACCAACGCTCCGGAGAACCTGGAAGAGATGATCCCAACATTTTAATTCGCGGTACCGGAACATTTGTGATTCCAGATCCCGATGATCCCCACAAATTAGAAAGGGCAAATGCTCCCCTTGTTATTGTGGACGGAGTCCAGCGAAGTAATATGAGCAGGTTAAACCCTGATGATATAGAAAGCATTTCTGTACTTAAAGATGCCTCAGCAGCTATTTATGGGGCACGTGCGGCCAATGGTGTAATTTTAATAACTACCAAAAGGGGAACTACGGGCAAACCGGTTTTCGATTTCTCCTATAATTATGCCTTGCAAAGTCCCACCAAGATTCCTGAAATGCTGGATGCCGCTACCTTTGCCGAAGTATTTAACGAGGCAGAATGGTACAGTCAAGGTTGGCAGGACGCACATTATACTCCCTTTTATTCTGACACAGCCATACAAAAGTTCCGTGACGGATCAGATCCGGTTTTATATCCTAACACGAATTGGATGAACGAAGTATTGAAACCTGTGACAGTACAGAGACGCATGAGTTTACAGGTGAACGGTGGCACAGAGACTGTCAGGTATCTGTTTTCGTTTGGATCATTATTTCAGGATGGGAACTACCAGCATAATCCTACAGAGTACAAACAATATAACATGCGTTCAAAAATCGATTTTAATATAACCAAGAATTTTTCAATTGGCACAAATTTATACGGGATCCTCAACGACAGAACATACCCGACTGTAAATACCTGGATAAATTTCTATAACATATTACATTCCAATCCTACACTGGTAGCCAGATATCCGAATGGATTAATTGCGCCGGGCCGGTTAGGTGAAAATCCGCTCTTGCTGGATCAGAGGGGTACGGATGAGATTAAAGATGTTCCTTTATATTCTACTTTCACAGCATCCTATAAAATCCCGTTCGTGAAAGGTTTGGTAATTGACGGATCATTCAATTACGACTTAAATAACCAGTTTGAAAAAAAATTCAGTTTGCCTTACTATTATTATGAGTACAATGTCAATACCGGTGAGTATGACAAGACGCAGGGAACAGGCGCCTCAACGGTTGAACTCTGGGATACATACCGGAAATGGACCACAATGATGTATAATTTTAAAATAGTTTATGACAGAACTTTTGGTAAGCATCATATTTCAGCGATGGTGGGGCACGAGAAACAAAAGAGCAGCTATCAGTTTACTCAGGCATACAGAAAGAATTTCATAAGTTCCGCTATCGATCAGATTGATGTGGGAAGTACCGATCCGGAAGATAAAAACAACTCCGGATCCGCTGCAGACACTGCATACGTCAACTATTTCGGCCGTTTCAATTACGATTTTGGCTCTAAATATTTGCTCGAATTTTTGTTTCGCTATGATGGTTCACAGATTTTTCCTGAAGGCAAGCGGTATGGTTTTTTCCCCGGATTTTCTGTTGGATGGCGTTTATCTGAAGAGGGATTTATACGCGACAATCTTCCTTTCATAGACCATTTGAAACTGAGGTTTTCGCATGGACAAACCGGTAATGACCGGGTGGGTGCATATCAATATTTACAGACATATTCTTTTGAAGACAATTATGTATTTGGAGCAAGTGATTATCCGGGTATAAATGCCAATACCTTACCAAATCCCGATATCCATTGGGAAGTTAGCAAGAAAACAGATGTGGGGCTGGAAGCTTATTTGTGGAAACGTATGTTGGGGATGGAACTTACTCTTTGGCGGGAAAAACGATCAAATATATTAGTAGAGCAGGCGCTATCAATACCCAAAATTTATGGTTTTTCGGATTTGCCGAGTGTTAACCTGGGAAAAGTTGACAACCATGGATATGAGTTAGTTATAAACCATAGAAATTCGGTGAACACATTTGTATATTCCGTGGAAGCATCTGTTTCATTTGCAAGAAATAAAGTTGTATTCATGGATGAAACACCGCAGATTGAACCCTATCAAAATCAAACCGGTCATCCGATTGGAGCCGGGCTATATTATCAGGCGGATGGAATTTTTAATACCCAGGAAGAACTGGATTCATATCCTCACGCTTCTGGTTCCAAACTTGGAGATATTAAAATTATCGACCTTAACGGAGATTCAGTAATTAATGCACAGGATCAGTTTAGGTTCGATTATACAGCCACGCCTGAATATGTATTTGGGTTGAATATAAATCTTCAGTACCTAAATTTTGATTTAAATATCTTCTTCCAGGGCCAGACTAATGCCTACAATTATGATAATGCATTTGTGAAATTGGGGAACACTGATTTTGATAATGCGGTTGTGGAAAGGGCGAATGACCGCTGGACTGTTGATAACCCCGACGGTACTATGCCAAGGTCAAATACCTACCAACCCGGGGGTACAACATTCTTTTTGTACGACGCTACATTCATCCGACTAAAAACGCTTGAATTAGGCTATTCATTACCCGCTAAAATAACATCAAATATCAGAACAAACGATGTCCGGATATATGTAAGTGCATTCAATTTGCTCACATGGGCAAAAGAAATAAAGTATGCTGATCCTGAGATGAGCGGTAATCTGACGTATTATCCGCAGCAACGAATTATCAATATAGGTCTGAATATAAAATTTTAAAAATAAACATATGAAAAATATACTCATAATAATTGTAATCTTATTGTCATTCATTTCCTGTAATGACGATATACTTGATATTACTGCAAAAGATCGGGTCGCTGATGATGCAGTATGGAATGACGAGAACCTGATAAGAGCTTATCATACTGCTTTATATAATGGTATTCCTCATGGTTTCTACATACATATGTATTCAAAATTTACGGATGAAGCATATAATTCTGCACCAGGTAACTGGGGCGCAGGCATTTTTATATATTCATATTCGGCCGATAACATTACCGAAGTAGGAAACGGTGATCTTTGGGGTGGTTACCTCTATTATTGGGACAGGGGATATGAATACATCAGAAAAACAAATCTTTTTCTGGAAAAAATGAATGAAACTTCGTTTGTGTTCGATGACAGAGAACAACTGATAGGCGAAGCAAAATTTTTAAGAGCGTTTATGTATTTCAATCTTATAGAAAGATTCGGAGGAGTTCCTATTGTTGACCAGTCATATGAGTTAGGGGAGGTAACATTTACCAGGAATACATTCGATGAATGTGTGGAATTCATTGAACAGGATCTGGATGATGCAATGGCAGTTTTACCTGAAAAGTATGCTTCAACCGATCCAGACTTTGGCAGAGCCACCCAGGATGCCTGTAAAGCATTACGCTCGCGTGTATTGCTGTATGCAGCTTCTCCGTTGTTCAACCCATCTAACGATATTAACAAATGGCAAAAAGCAGCAGATGCGGCTGAAGCCCTATTGAACAGCGATTATTCACTGTATCCCGATTACAGAGAAGCTTTCATTCTGCCCAGTGGATCAGAAAATAACGAATTAATATTTACACGGAACTTTACAGTCACGAACGGCCATCAGGCTCCAATGAATAATCTTAATCGACGTTATGGTGCTTATGGAGGATGGTGGGGAAGTAATGGCCCTTCCCAGAATCTGGTTGATGATTACGACATGATCAATGGGGAACCTCCGTTTATTTATACGGACGGAGTAAAAACGATAAACCCTGCTTCCGGGTACGATCCTGATCATCCCTGGGCAAACCGCGATCCCCGTTTCGATGCTACCATTATACATGATGGAACCGTTTACCGTGGTGATACGATGCAAATGTGGGTATCATCAACCGGTTCGACATGGGGTTTTGATTCTTATAAGCAGAGTGGTGATAATCCACGTACAAACTATGTGTTAAAAAAATTCATGCCTGATGAAGATGTTGCCCTCAGCTGGCAAGATTTTTATACAAATCCCTGGATATATTTCCGTTTGGCTGAAATATACCTGAACTATGCGGAAGCAATGTTTGAGCTGGGCAATGAAGAAGTCTGCAGGGAGTACATTTCGATGGTCAGAGAAAGAGTTGGTATGCCCCTGATACCGGAGTCTGTGACAGGAGAGGACCTGAGAAACAGGCTTTACAATGAGCGAAGAATTGAACTGGCATTTGAATCTCATCGGTATTTTGATGTGAGAAGATGGAAAATAGCCATGGATGTTGAAAACAGGCCAATTATGGGACTGGATATTATTAAAGATGTTACAACCGGAGAAAATCAATATATAGAAGTACTATTGCTTGAAAGAATATTCGAAGAACCTATGTATCTACTCCCCATAGCAACGGATGAAATTAATAAGAATGAAGGATCAATAGAACAAAATCCGGGCTGGTAGTGGTAGATTTATCCTGAGTGTGTTATTGATAATTCGACTCAATAGCACACTCATTTCTTTTGAACAGATTACTTGTTTTGAAGATCATTAAAACGAGAAGATTAATTGAAAATTAAGTAGAAATGGAGTAAATTATTAGTTTATCCTAGAAGTAAAATATTATATAAATGCAATAGATTTTTTAGGTTATTAATTATTCGACCTGTATCGGACTATCAATTAACAGGTATAAAACCGAAAAATGAAGGAACTTACAACATTTACTGGCACAGATTGAAATGGTTATTCTATAAAGCTTAACTGTATAGAATTAACTGCATTGTTTGTAATTGGATTATTATTAAAACTTAGAGCATGAAAATTTATGTACCTATAGTTCTTCTTCTACTTGGTTCATTTACTGCCTTTTCGCAAAAGGCCACTGTAGTATCGCCAAATAAAAAGATACGAATTGAGCTTTATAATCAAAAAAAAACAGTTAGTAGTGAGTGGTATTTACAAGTTGATTACTATCACAATGGAGAATTTCTTGAAGCAATTCCTAAAATCAACCTCGGTCTGTCACGTAGCGATCAGGATTTTTCAAAAGAGCTTTCCTTATTAATGGCCGGAAAGCCATTCCTGATAAAAGAAGAATACACAGCGCTGCATGGTAAACGTTCTCTGTGTAGCAATCAGGCCAACGAAGTAGTGATATCGTTTGAGAACCCAGGCAAAGCAAAACTAAACCTTATCATCCGTGCCTATAATGATGGAGTGGCTTTTCGCTATGAGTTTCCTGAAAATGAAGGTAGTTTTGAGGTAAAAGATGAACTAACCTCATATACAATCCCTGACAGTACAGCGCGATGGCTGGAGAAATTTGACCTTTCAAACGAAGGCCTCTATAAAAATATGAATGATGCCAGTGTTCAACAAAACTGGTGTTATCCAGCACTTTTTGGCGTTGCCGATACTTCATGCTGGTATCTGGTACATGAAGCTGATTTGGATCGGAATTATTGTGCTACAAAACTTAGTAATATTGAAAATAAATCTGTTTATAAAGTCACTATTCCACATCCCGGTGAAGGGGAAGGAGAAGCTTTACCAACTATTACCCTTCCATGGAAATCCCCATGGCGGGTAATCATCATGGGAAGCCTGGCGGATATTGTTGAATCAACACTGGTTAACGATGTATCCACACCGTCTGTATTAACCGAAACCGACTGGATTAAATCTGGATCGGTATCGTGGAACTATTGGTCGAACAACCATGGTACCAAAGACTTCAAAACAATATGCGAGTTTGCCGATCTGGCGGCAGCCATGAACTGGTCATACACCTTACTTGACTGGGAATGGGATGCAATGGGAAATGGTGGTAACGTAGAAGACGCTGCCAAATTTATCCTTTCCAAAGGAGTAAAACCTTTAATTTGGTACAATTCAGGTATGTTTAAATGGATTACGGCCACTCCCGTCGACCGGATGAAAACCCACGAAAACCGTGTAAAAGAATTCACTAAATTGAAAAAAATGGGATTTGCCGGGGTAAAAATAGACTTCTTCCTAAGCGAAAAGCAGTATATGATTGACTATTATCTTGATATTTTGGAAGATGCAGTGCAATTTGAAATGATGGTATATTTTCACGGCTGTCTGGTACCCCGTGGATGGTCTCGCACTTATCCGCACCTTATGACATATGAGGGAGTACGCGGAGCTGAGTGGTATAACAACGGCCCTGACTTGACTACAACTGCGCCTGAACATAATGCAGTTTTACCTTTTACCAGGAACGTGGTAGGTTCCATGGATTATACCCCGGTAACTTTCACAAACTCACAGTTTCCACATATTACATCGTATGGGCATGAACTGGCGCTGAGCGTTGTGTTTGAATCAGGCCTGCAACATATGGCTGACAGACCTGAAGGATATTATGGATTGCCCGATGCAGCTAAAACTTTCCTTAAGGAGGTGCCATGTTCCTGGGACAATACAAAATTTATTTCCGGTTATCCCGGACGCGAAATTGTTATTGCACGTTTAAAAGGGGATACCTGGTACATCGGTGGACTTAGCTCAGGAAGAATGGAAAAAACCCAGAGCGTGAAATTAGACTTTTTGCAGGATGGGGTAAAATATAAACTTACCCTGATTTCAGATGGTGAACATGATAAAGCATTTAGAACACAATACATAGCGGTAGACAACACAAGTACGTTTGATGTACATTTATTAAGACGAGGTGGTTTTGCTGCAACCCTGAAACCAATTCAATAATATTACCCTATTTAATCGATATGAAAAAAATATTAATTCAAGAAAAAATAAGAAAATCGTATGCATTTGCTGCAATTCTTTTATTTTCGTCATATTCGTGGGCACAACAATACCCTTTTCAAAATCCTGAATTGAGTTCAGAAGAAAGAGCTAAAGATTTAATCTCAAGGTTGACCCTGGAGGAAAAGGCAATTTTAATGTGTGATGTTTCAGAAGCTATTCCTCGTCTGGGAATAAAAAAATTTAACTGGTGGAGCGAAGCCCTGCATGGGTTAGCGAATAATAGCGATGTCACTGTTTTCCCCGAACCGATAGGTATGGCTGCTTCCTTCGACGACGAACTGGTTTACCGTATTTTTAGTGCCACTTCTGACGAAACACGTGCCAAATATAACGAGGAAAGACAAAAAGGGTTGGAAAACCGGCGGTTTATGAGCCTTTCTGTTTGGACCCCAAATAAGGATGTAGCATCTTTATCCCTGGTTGGTGTGAATACATACAGGCTGACAGCTAAAAACGAGGGAACTTGTTCCATAAAAGCAACCACCGCCGATGGAGAATTCAGTGCTGAATGCCAGGTTAATATTCGGCCTTCTAATATTCCAGCTCTATGGAAATTAGATGATATAAAAGACAATAAAGCTTCTGCCCTATACAATAATTGAGTTTTTACCATTGAAGGCGGTGGAGCTGATATTTGGGGTGGAAGTGACCAGTTTGCGTATGTAAACAGAGAAACAGAGAAAGATTCGTATATTTCAGCCAGGGTTATTTCGTTAACCAATACCGACCCCTGGGCAAAAACCGGTTTAATGATAAAGGAAAGTGCTGCTTCAAACAGCTCATTTGTTCTGATAGCAATTACCCCTGCCAATGGCATTACGCTGCAATGGCGAGATGTCTCAGGTTGGAGCTGCAATAAAAAGGATTTTAGCGCTGTGGATTTGCCAGTCCATTTAAAGCTAACCAATTGAAGATAGGTAGTTAACCTGTCTGAGAAAGAATAAATTATGAAAGAAACTAACAAAGAACTATTTTATATAAGATCACGTCTGAATGGGTTAGTGGTCATTCTACTGCTTGTATTTAACCTGAACACTTTTTCGCAGGATCCAAATTTCTATATTTTCCTGTGTTTCGGACAATCAAATATGGAAGGCAATGCACAGTTTGAGGCAGAGGATACAATTGTTGACACACGATTTCAGGTTTTGGAAGAGGTTGATTGTCCAAATCTGGGAAAGACAAAAGGAAATAGGTATCCGGCAGTTCCTCCTTTGTGCCGATGCTATACCGGGCTGACTCCTGCAGATTATTTTGGAAGAACGATGGCTGCTAATCTTCCGGACGAAGTAACTCTGGTTTGGCCCGACGATAATTACGGGTATATTAAACGCCTCAGTACACCCGAAGAACAA
This sequence comes from uncultured Bacteroidales bacterium, assembly GCA_964633185.1. Classification (GTDB taxonomy): domain Bacteria; phylum Bacteroidota; class Bacteroidia; order Bacteroidales; family UBA10428; genus UBA10428. Next base: position 16,306 of record CAZWFM010000003.1, read on the forward strand.
ACGCGTTCCGGACGTGCCGGTGTGTATTACCATGTTTCTTATCTGAGCTCTCCACACAATTACATATGGATGAGCACAACACCTCCGGCACTTATGTACGAAGAAATGGCCAAGGCCTATCGTACAGGAACCGACCACGTTTGGGTGCTCAATGTGGGCGATATAAAAGGATGTGAATATTCCACACAATTATTCCTTGATATGGCATGGGACATTGATGCATTCAATTCTCAAACACTTAGTAAACATACAACACAGTGGTATTCGAAGATTTTTGGCAGCCAATATAATGACGACTTTGGGGAGATTTGGGATAAATTTTACCATCTGTCGTTTGTTCGTAAACCTGAGTTTATGGGCTGGGGATACGAATGGAGAAACAAAGACTGGTACGAAAAAATAACGGATACCGACCTGTCCTTTTCGAATTATAACGAAGCCGAAAACAGACTGTTGGCCTATCAATCTATCTCAAACCGGATTTCGTCTATAATAAAGGGCTTAAGCGATGATCAAAAAGAGGCTTTTTTCCAGCTCGTTTATTATCCGGTAAAAGGAGCCAGCTATATGAACCAAAAGATGCTCAAAGCCCAGCAAAACCGTATGTACGCAAAGCAGGGAAGAGCAAAAACAAATGCGCTTGCCTTAGAATCTCATCAATATTTCGATAGTTTACAAATCATTACAGATAAATACAATTCTCTACTAAATGGCAAATGGGACAGGATGATGTCCCTAAAACAGGGATGGTTCTTTAAAGTCCACCTGATGCCCGAAGTCGGTTCCATTGTCTTGCCTGGCGAACCTGAACTGGCCATCACAGGCGAAGGCCACGATTTTTCCATAAGCACTCCCACTGCATATGTTTCTTTGCCCTGCTTTAATTCATTTGCCCCTAAATCGCATTTTATCGATATTATAAACCAGGGCAGCAAAGAACTGGAATGGGCAGCAGAAGCATCAGAAAAATGGATTGTACTGAGTCAATCATCCGGGAAAACTAACGATGAGCAGCGGGTTAATGTATCGGCCGATTGGAATAAACGTCTGGCTGGCGAATATACATTTGGTGAGATAATTGTTTCTTCCGGAAATATGGAAGAAAAAGTATTGGTTTCTTCCTTTCAACCTCAAAATGTTAAGACCAAAGTACTGAAAGGCTTGTTTGTGGAGCAGAATGGTTATATCTTTATTCCGGCCACCGATTTCCATCGCAAAAATGAAACTGAAAATGTTAAGGTAATTACCATCGGCGGTCTTGGTCTTGAAAACCAAGCCATTCAATTTGGCGATCCGCGAAAATCCCATGAATACATGAATGTCAGTACTGAATACGACTTTTATACTTTTAGCACTGGAAGGGTTAAAGTGTATGTATATGCTTTACCGGTATTCCCGTTAAGTCCCTCGAAAGGAGCAAGATATGCAATTTCAATAGACGATATTATTACGTATAATCACGATATTACCACAAAAGAATACTCCGATGCATGGAATGAAAACGTATTGCGTAACAGTGCAATAACCGAATCGGATATTTTTATTACTGAACCAGGTAAACATACATTGAAGATTATGGCCCGCTCGCAGGGTATGGTCATTCAAAAAGTGGTAATCGATTTAGGTGGTTTAAAAGATTCTTATACAGGGCCATTATCTACTAAGGTGAATTAACTAAACTTAAGCAGTTATGAAGAGGAAATTTTTAAAAACAGCAGCATCAATTTTTGTGATTATATCCATGGCCCATTCTATCAATGCGCAAAACCCAATTGTACAAACCATTTTCACCGCCGATCCGGCTCCCTTGGTATATAACGATACCTTGTTTCTTTACGTGGGCCATGATGAGGATGATGCTCCTGACGATGGTTTTGTAATGAAGGAATACCTGTGTTTTTCCACTACCGATATGGTAAACTGGACGCATCACGAATCGGTATTTACCACCGAAACCCTTGGCTGGGCAGCACCAAACAATGCAAATGCAGCACAGGTGGCTTACCGTAATAACAAATTCTATTATTACATATCGCCCTGGAGTGCTTTGCCCGATGGAGGCGATTGCATTGCCGTAGGAGTGTCCGATTCTCCTTTCGGGCCTTTTAAAGATGCTATCGGAAAACCTTTAATTTCACCCAACCAGACCAATTATTCAGGACATTTATGGGAAGACCTTGATCCTTCAGTATTTATCGACAATGATGGCCAGGCATATCTGTATTGGGGGAATAATGCTTTATATGCTGTTAAGCTGAACGATGATATGATTTCCTATACCGGCGAAATTATCACGTTTGATATTAAAGACAAAGCTGCATTTGGCCCTGACTTTGAAGAGGCACCCTGGTTGTTTAAACATAACAGTACATATTACCTGTTTTATGCCGCGCATATTCCCGAGTCTATTTATTATGCAACCAGCAATTCACCTCTTGGACCGTGGAAATATGGTGGCGTGATAATGGAAGCCATGGCGCAGGGATGTATGTCTAACCATCCGGGAGTTATTCAATATAAAGGAAATTGGTATCTGTTTTACCAAAATCAGGATTTGCCAAATGGCATTGATAAACGCCGATGTATCAACGTGCAACCATTTGACATTAACGCAGATGGTTCCATTTCAAAAATTCCTCATACCAAAGAAGGAGTTATTAATTCGGTAGCAGATTTGAATCCTTACCAGCGCAATGAAGCTGAAACCATGGCTTGGGAAGAGGGTATTGAAACAACTTTAGAGAACAACACCGGTGTTTATGTAACTGATATAGATAATGGCAACTACATTAAGGTACGGAATGTCGATTTTGGCAAAGGGGCAAAATCATTTGAAGCCAGTGTGGCATGTACCTCTAAGGGTGGTAGTATTGAAATCCACATTGATAGTCCTGATGGAACTTTACTGGGTATATGTGAGGTGAAGAACACAGGGGGACCTCAAAATTGGGAAGTTCAATCATGCAGAGTCAACCAAATGAAAGGGATACAAGATGTGTATTTCGTTTTCAAAGGCGATGACGGGGATTTATTCAACTTTGACAGGTGGAGATTCACTGCTTTAAAATAGTATACTTAAACTTTAATAACGATACACTCCTATGAACATAAAACCAATAATTTACTCACTGTTTTCAATTGCAATTATTTGCATACCGGGCAGTGCCTTGGGGAAGCCTCCCAGAGGCCCTTATGTGATATCGCCCCAGGTTAACCCTGATAAAACAGTTACTTTTCGTTATCAGGCACTACATGCAAAGGAGGTAAAACTGAGTGTTCAGTTTGAAACAGAGTTGAAAACCATGTTCAAAGACAGTATTGGTATCTGGAGTATTACTCTTGGTCCGGTAAAACCAGATATCTATCCATATAATTTTATTGTGGATAATACATCCGTTGCCGATCCCGCCAATGTGCTCATTTTTGCTAACGAACGTTTTAAACACAGCCTTGTTGAAATTCCTGATGACAAACCACTGTTGCATGAACTCCAAGATGTTCCACATGGGAAGATCTCATATTGCTACTTTAAATCGAAAACATTGGGTACTTTCAGACCTTTGGTAGTGTATATCCCGGCAAACTTTGATCCATGCGGAAAAATTAAATACACTGTGTTATATTTAATTCATGGAGGATTAGATACGGAAGAAACCTGGACCAAAGTGGGGCGTGCCAACCTTATTGCCGATAACCTGATATCCCAGGGAAAGGCTAAACCCATGATCATTGTTATGCCATATGGCAATGTAAGGCCTAAACCAATGGCAGATTTTACCACAGATATGGTTAATGACATTATACCCTTCATTGAAGCAAATTATCCGGTTTTAACCGACGGTAAAAACCGAGCTATTGCCGGTTTTTCGGTAGGTGGAGGACAAACATTAAATATCGGTCTAACCAATACCGATAAATTTGCATATGTATGTTCTTATGCCCCATATACCGCTAAAGAAGAGTTTAAATTGAATTTCACAAACTGGTCTCCGGAAGCCGATTTAATGAACAGGCAGTTAAAATTATTTAGTATCAGTATTGCAGCCGAAGACTTTCTTTTCGAGAGTGTTAAAAAGAATATAACTATGTTTAAAGAAAAGGGCTTAAAAGTGGATACGCTTATTGTTCCAGGAGGGCATACATGGGTGAATTGCAAACTCTATTTGGCCAATTCGCTACAGCAACTATTCAAGTAATAACCAAATCATCAGTTAGAAATCACTTCGTCTGTATATGAGAGACCAACACAAAAACGAAATGAAAATGAAAAATGTTTTAATCATTTTATCAATTGCTTTTTTTGTAAGTATTACGGGTAAGGCTCAATCATATCATTTAACGGATTATGGTTTAAAGGCAACGATCAATTCTATTAATATCGAAATTCAGTTCTACAGCCCCTCGATAGTGAGGGTACTGAAATGGCCCGAAGGAACGACCTTCACAAAAGAAAGCCTATCAGTAGTTAAAAAGCCACAAAAAATTGTTTTCGAAATTAAACAACAGGGTGACAAACTTTCTTTGGAAAGCGGGAGAATTGTAGCCATCGTAAACCTGAACAATGGTAAGATTTCGTATCTGACACCAAAGCTTGAGCCATTATTAATTGAAAAGGAAGCAGGTGCCCAGTTTACCCATTTCAACGATGCCGGCGTGAAAACATACAGTGTTGAACAAACATTTGTATTGGATACCGATGAGGCCATCTATGGATTAGGAATACAACAGAAAGGGAAAATGGTGCAACGTAACCTGGAACTGCGTATGATACAAAACAACACCGAAGACTTTATTCCCTTTTTCCAATCGGTTAAGGGGTATGGTTTATTTTGGGACAATTATTCACCGACCAATTTCAAGGATGACGACAAAGGCACAGCTTTCAAATCGGATGTTGGAGATGGAATTGATTACTATTTTGTGTATGGCGGCAATGCCGATGGGGTGATCGCTCATATGCGTGACCTAACCGGTCAGGCTCCCATGTTCCCTTTATGGACTTATGGTTACTGGCAAAGCAAGGAGCGCTATAAAAATCAGGATGAAACAGTAGGAGTGGTTAAAAAATACCGCGAACTGGGCATTCCGCTCGATGGCATCATTCAGGACTGGCGATACTGGGGCAACAATTACCTGTGGAATGCCATGGAATTTCTCAATGAGGAATTTTACGATCCGAAAAAAATGGTTGATGATGTACATAGTCTGAATGCCCACATGATCATATCTATTTGGAATTCCTTTGGTCCCCATACAAAACCTTACCGGGAATTAGACAGCATAGATGCTCTGTTAAATTTTAAAACATGGCCTGAATCAGGTTCCTTTAAATGGCCGCCAAATCGCGATTATCCCTCAGGTGTAAGAGTATATGATGCCTATAATCCCGTTGCCCGCGATATCTACTGGAAGTACCTGAATGCCGGTATCTTTTCACTAGGCATGGACGGGTGGTGGATGGATTCTTCAGAACCTGACCATTTAGACTGGAAACCATCCGATTTCGATAATAAAACTTATCTTGGATCATTCCGTAAAGTTCGAAATGCCTTCCCCCTGATGACAGTTGGAGGAGTATATAACCACCAGCGGAAAGTAACTTCCGATAAACGTGTGTTTATCCTGACTCGTTCGGCATTTGCAGGTCAGCAACGCTACGGAGCCAATACATGGTCGGGCGATGTGGTAGCATCATGGGATGCCTTAAGAAACCAAATTTCAGGGGGATTAAACTTTTCCCTCTGTGGTATCCCTTATTGGAATAGCGATATCGGTGGTTTTTTCCTGTGGAATTTTGAAAAGAAGCTTGATGATCCGGAATACCGTGAACTATATGCCCGTTGGTTACAGTTTGGTGCTTTCTGCCCGATGATGCGCTCACACGGAACTGATGCTCCTCGTGAAATTTACCAGTTTGGAAAGAAGGGAGATGAGGTATACGATGCTATTGAAAAATACATTAAGCTGCGATACAGGTTGTTGCCTTATATCTACAGCACTTCGTGGGATGTTACTGTTAATCAGTCGAGTATGACTCGTGCCCTGATGATGGATTTCGCTGACGACATACGTGCCCTGGACATCAACGATGAGTACATGTTCGGGAAATCGATCCTGGTTTGTCCGGTAACGGAAGCTATGTATTCGAAGGATTCTAAAGAAGATTTCAGCACCATTAAATTAAAAGAGGTGTACCTTCCTGCAGGTACCGAATGGTATGACTTCTGGACAGGAGAGAAACTTAAAGGCGGGCAAACCATAAGCAGGGAAACTCGAATTGATATCATGCCCTTATACGTCAAGGCTGGCTCTATCCTGCCGGTTGGACCCAAAGTACAATTTGCGACTGAAAAGAAATGGGATAAGCTTGAAATTTGCATATATGAGGGGGTTGATGGTAAGTTCACGCTGTATGAAGATGAAAACGACAATTATAACTATGAGAAAGGGATATATTCAACCATTTCCTTTATATGGAACGATTCTGAGAAAACACTTACAATAAGCGATCGAAATGGTTCTTTCCCAGGGATGCTCAGTGAACGAAAATTCAATATCATTCGAATTGCCCGGGAGGAAGAAGTAAAAAATATGAATAGTAAACAGATAACCTATTATGGAAAGAAAGTAGTGGTTAAGCTTTAGCTCTAACCCGATTTTAATTAATATTTGGATAAAAATATACTGACAACGCATGAGATATTCAACTCTAGGAAAAACAGGAATAAAGATACCTGAAATTATCTTTGGCACAAGTGCTTTAGGAAACCTTTTCCAGGCAAATAAATATGAAACAAAATTTGAAATTGTTCGTGAATGCTTCAATAATGTTAAATATCCTGTTTTTGACAGTGCCGGGAAATATGGAGCGGGTTTAGCCCTGGAATCTCTGGGGAAATGTTTGCACAATCTGGATGTTAATCCGGAAGATGTTATCATAAGTAACAAATTAGGTTGGTTACGCACCGAATGTAAAAGCAAGGAGCCTGCGTTTGAGCAAGGTATTTGGTTCGACCTGAAACATGATGCAATCCAGAAAATAAGTTATAAGGGTATTATCTCATGCTACGAACAGGGAAATGACTTGTTAGGAGGGACGTACTTCCCTCAGCTATTATCGGTACATGATCCGGATGAATATATTAATCAGGGTAATGATATACACGAGAAAGAGAAACTTTTTACTGATATACTTGATGCTTACAAAGCACTGGAGGATCTTAAGAATCAGGGTAAGGCAAAAGCAATTGGTATTGGAGCAAAAGACTGGACAGTTATTCAGAAAGTGGCTGAACGTGTTGAGCTCGACTGGGTCATGTTTGCCAATAGCCTGACCATAATGAACCATCCGCTGGAATTGATTAAGTTCATAGATGAACTTTTTAAAAAGGGAGTTACAATCATTAATTCAGCTGTTTTTCAATCTGGGTTTTTAACCGGAAGTGATTATTATGATTACAAACTGATTACCCCGGAAACTGATCGCCAAAAATTTGAATGGCGTGAATCATTCTATGCAATTTGTGAAAAGTTCAAGATTAAACCCTCTGTTGCTTGCGTAAATTTTGGAATGACTCCTCCTGGAGTGGCGGCTATTTCACTAAACACATCAAATCCTTGTCGTATAAAAGAAAATGTTGAATCAGTTATCGCTAAGGTTCCGAAAGAGTTTTATACTGAAATGATTAAAACTGGATTGATTAGTACAGACTATCCCTATCTCGAATTATAGTTCAATCAATATACATACTAACATCAAGCAATAAATAATCTTTAAATCTATGTCAAAACAAAAACTAACTACTAAAGAATATGTTGTGCCATTTACCCTGATTAGCTCACTGTTTTTCTTTATGTCTATCATGTTTCCTTCAATATTTGCTCTGGGAATTAAAGATTTGGGACCAAAAACAAAAAAAGCGTCGTCAATCATTGTAATGTCAATTGTGGGAGGTGCATTATTTCCACCTGTAATGGGCTGGATTGCAAATATTTCGAGTATGTTAGTTGGTTTTTACGCACCAATACCTTTTTTTTGTGTTCATCCTCTTCTATGCCCTCTCAGGTTACAAAATAATTTCTAGCTGATAGTTACTTTAATTACATAAACCCATGGAATACAAAGAAAAAACATCTTATACCACATTCAAGCGATTCTGTAAGACCCTTGAATTACAAAACGATCCTGAGTTAATTGCTGCTTACAAAAAAGCACACGGAAAAGGTAAGGCCTGGCCTGAAATTACCCAGGGCATTCGTGAAGTTGGGATTTTGGACATGGAAATTTATTTGGCCGGAACCCAACTTTTTATGATCATGGATACTGTTCCGGACTTTGATCATGATAAGGCTATGAACGAATTGGCTGAGAAACCTCGTCAATCAGAATGGGAAGCTTATATGGCCAAGTTTCAAAATTCATCGGCTGATGCTTCAGCCGATGAAAAATGGCGATTGATAGAACGAATATTCAAACTATATTAAAATTGCTGAAAATGAAAATTGACAGTCACCAGCATTTTTGGATGTTTAACCCAACTAAATTTGAATGGATTTCCAATGAAATGGAAATTCTTAAAGAGAACTACTTGCCGGATAAGTTGAAACCGGAGCTTTCTTCAATTAGATTTGATGGTTCGATAGCAGTACAGGCGCGTCAATCCATGGAGGAGACCCAATGGCTACTTTTCCTGGCTGAACAGAACAACTTTATCAAAGGTGTGGTTGGTTGGCTCGATTTATGCTCATCAAAGTTAGAAGAACAATTAATTCAATTTTCCCAACATCCGAAACTGGTTGGAGTCCGGCATGTAATTCATGATGAAAAGGATGATAATTTTATACTTAGAAAGGATTTCAGGGAGGGAATTGCACATTTGAAAAAATTCGGATTAAGCTATGATATTCTTATTTTCCCACGACATCTGCCCAATACCATTCAGTTTGTTAGTCAATTCCCCGAACAGGTTTTTATTTTAGATCATATTGCAAAGCCTGATATAAAGAATAAAGAAATATCAGAGTGGAAAGAGAATATTGAAAAGCTTGCAAATCATCAGAATGTATTTTGCAAATTATCCGGAATGATCACCGAAGCCGACTGGAATGATTGGAAACCTGAAGATATTATCCCCTATCTCGATGCTGTATTTATTGCTTTTGGCCCTGAACGTTTGATGATTGGTTCGGATTGGCCAGTATGCCGGGTTGCTGGAAAGTATAAACAGGTTATGGAGGTGGTATTGGAGTATATAAAAAAATTTCCTGAATCTGATAGAAATAAAATTCTTGGTGAGAACGCAATTAGCGTATATCAGCTTAGATTATAAAAGTACTTCTTTACTCTAAAAGGAAATTCAAAGAATAATGGGTAAAATATCTAATTCTATAATAAATGAAAGCATTTGCTATCACCTGTGAAAAAACAATTCAAGCAGTTGAAATAGAAGAACCTTTTCTTGATTCAAATGAGATATTGCTGGAGGTACATTATATCGGGTTATGCGGAAGCGATCTAAATGCTTACCGCGGACTAATGCCACTTGTGACTCTACCCAGGGTTCCAGGACATGAAATAAGTGGTATTATCCTCGATAAGGGAACCCGGGTTCCTAATTCTTTTAAAATTGGTGACAAAGCAACAGTTTCTCCATATACGAACTGTGGTCTTTGCCCTGCATGTCGTGCCGGGCGCACCAATACCTGCGAGTTTAATCAAACTCTGGGAGTTCAACGGGAAGGAGCTTTAACAAAAAAGATCCGTATACCATTCAACAAAGTTTATACAAATGATAGGCTCTCTTTACAGGAGTTAGTTCTGGTTGAACCCCTAAGTGTTGGATATCATGGTGCGAATCGTGGTGAAGTATGTGAAACGGATACGATGTTACTTATTGGGTGTGGTACAATTGGAATGGGTGCTCTGTGCGCTGCCGTGCGGAAAGGTGCCAATGTAATAGCATTGGATATTGATGATAGAAAATTGGATATTGCAAAAAAATTTGGCGCTTCTAATGTGATAAATAGCAACAAGGGAAATGCACTTTCCAGAATTATGGAGTTAACCAATAATGAAGGTGTAAATGTTGTGGTAGAGGCAGCGGGTAATCCGGCAACTTTTGTATTAGCTCTTGAAGCAGTTTCTTTCGCCGGAAGGGTTGTATCCATTGGTTATTCGAAAGAAAATGTAAATTTCAATTCCCAGTTAATTGTCCGCAAGGAGCTTAATCTATATGGCTCACGTAATGCGCTTCGGGTTTTTCCCTCTGTAATCCAAATGTTCGAACGAAAAGAAAAACCCTATTTAGACTTGATAACAAAAATCTATCCCTTTAACCAGGCTCCGGAGGCATTTAATTTCTGGGATGAGAACTCGCGGAGTGTATCTAAGATTTTAATAGATGTAAAAGGGTAAATCTAACTAAATTCAAAAATATGAGAATTATATACATAGTATTAATTAGTCTTTTTCCTCTTTTTATCCAGGGGCAGTCATTTAAAAGCTTCAATCAGACATCGGAAAATGTAAATGTAACTTTGGCCGATGGGATACTTAGTATTATTCCTCTGACCGATAATGCAATAAGGATCAAATATTTCCTTTATACGGAGGAAAGTTTACCTGAGCTAATACTTTCTTCTGAAACACTTGTGCCGAAGTTTCAAGTATCTGAAGTTTCATCAAAACTTGAAGTAAAAGGAAAAAATATCAGTGTTTTAGTGGATAAAAGGAGCGGTAAATTAGCCTTTGCCGATTCAGCCGGAAAAATTTTCTTATCTGAACTGGCTGACACACGAAAATTATTACAGGACTCTGTAATGGGAGAGAAATGCTACCAGGCAGAACAAAGTTTTAATTCGCCTGATGGCGAATACATATTTGGCCTGGGTCAGTTTCAGGATGGGCATTTTAACCTAAAAGGTGTAAGCCGTCGATTAACCCAGGTTAATTCGCAAATTTCTATACCATTTATTTATTCCAGTGAGGGATATGGCCTGTTATGGCATCAGTACGGACTTACCGATTTCAATCCGGCCGACAATTTTATTGGACTGAAAAAGCAAGAGCAACAAACAGGAAACGATAATTTGGTAGAAGTTACCACTACATCCGGAATCCATAAAGTGCCTCAAAACCAGTCGCTCTATTCCGGGAAGTTTACGGTAACGGAAGATGGGGAATATTCCATATTTCTTGATTTGGGGGACATGGGAAACAGGCACTTTGTAGTAATTGACGGAAAGCCCTGTCTTGATCAGAGCAATATATGGCTACCTCCGACTGCGGGTGCTCTCTTAAACCTTAAAGCAGGCGAACATGAGGTGCAGATTATTTGCAAATCCGATAACACACCCACTTTGTCGTGGAAACAAATAGATAACACAACTACATTCCGATCACCCCACTCAAAAATGATCGATTATGTTGTTTTTTATGGTCCCTCAGCCGATGGCGTAATTGCCTCCTATCGCAAACTCTCTGGAAATGCCCCCTTGCTTCCTGAGTGGGCATATGGTTTCTGGCAATGCCGTGAACGCTACACTTCCGGTACACATTTGGTTGAAACAGTCGAAGAATTCCGTAAAAGAAAACTTCCAATGGATGTAATAGTGCAAGACTGGCAATACTGGGGTGATAACGGTTGGGGTGTTCCCCAGTTTGATGAAACCAATTATTCCAATCCGGCTGGTTTCATCAAGGAAATACATGATTTAAATGCACATTTAAGCATTTCAATTTGGTCAAACCCTGATAAGAATTCTGAAATTGGGCAGAAATACATGACAAAAAACCTGTACATACCCAACAGTAAGTGGTTGGATTATTATAATCCTGAAACAAGAAAAGAATACTGGAATACCCTTAAAGAAAACTTGTTTGATTATGGTGTTGATTCATGGTGGATGGATGCTACCGAACCCGAGAATGATGACCTTACCGGAAAACAAACTTACATCGGACCTGGCGATTTTTACCGGCTTACCTATCCGCTTTTTGTAAGTAAAGCTGTTTATGAAGGGCAACGCAATGCCAATCCGGATAAAAGAGTATGTATACTAACACGCTCGGCTTTTGCCGGTCAGCAACGATTTGGGACTATCAACTGGTCGGGTGATATTGGTGGTACCTGGGATGCCTATAGGCACCAAATTGTATCAGGTCTGAACTATGCTCTGACTGGAATGCCCTACTGGACAACTGATATTGGCGGTTTCTTCCGACCAGGTTCTTCGCAGTATACCGATGAGAAATACCACGATCTACTAACCCGCTGGTTCCAATGGGGCGCTTTCAATCCCATATTCCGGATTCATGGATATCAATCGGAGACGGAACCTTGGAAATACGGACAAAAGTTAGAGGGCAATATACGCAGTATATTAGACCTTCGGTACCGCTTGTTGCCCTATATATATTCCGAAGCGTGGCAGGTTTCTAAAAATGGATCAACCATGATGCGTCCGTTGGTGATGGACTTTAATAACGATACCAAAGCGATAAGCCAGCCTTTTGAATATATGTTTGGTAAAGCATTCCTGGTGGCACCTATTACAGAACCAAATGTGGCTGAAAGAGAGGTTTACCTTCCGGATATGGCTACCTGGTACAATTTCTGGACCGGCGAACGGCTTGAAGGCGGGCAATTAATAAATACTGCTGCACCTCTGGATAAAATTCCTTTATTTGTTAAAGCCGGGTCTATTATTCCAATGGGCAAGTTTATTCAATATACCGGACAAAAATCAGCCGATACACTAGAAATAAGGATATATCAGGGAGCTGACTGCAGCTTCGATTTATATGAAGACGAAGGGGATAACTATAACTATGAGAATGGAAATTATGCTTTGATAAGATTTAATTGGGTCGACCAAAATAAAACCTTAACCATCGAGGAAAGAAACGGAACATTTCCGGGGATACTCAAGGACCGTATTTTCAATATTCTGTTGGTCAGTGATAATAGAGGAACAGGAGTAGATATTTCCTCAAGCAAAGATCAGATGATCAATTATTCAGGAACGGAAAAAGTGATAGTTCTGAAATAGATCTCTTTTTTTAATAATGGAACTTTAAGATCCACACTGAATAAATTTAGTATTGTAATCTCATAAACATTATTCAAATCTGACTTTACACAAATAAAATACAATAAATCCATGAAAAAATTAAGTTCAATTCTTATACTAGTAATTCTATCCTGTTTATATTCTAAGTCTCAACAGGTAATTAAACAAGCCCCTCTGGGTTTTGACAGCGAACACAGCGATATCCCTCATGGGAGTATCGATACAGTTACTTACAAATCTAAAACAGTAGGTACCCGTCGCAAAGCCTTGGTATATACGCCTCCCGCATACTCAAAAGGAAAAAAATACCCGGTATTATATCTTTTACACGGCATTGGCGGCGACCAGAAGGAATGGCTTAACGGAGGACAGCCACAGGTTATTCTGGACAACCTGTACGCAGATAAAAAAGTTGAACCTATGATCGTGGTTATGCCTAATGGCCGTGCCATGCCAGACGACCGGGCGGTCGGAAATATATTTGATAGCGTAAAAGTGCAGGCTTTTACAGTTTTTGAGAAGGATCTTCTGAACGACCTAATTCCTTTCATTGAAAAAAAATATCCTGTGATCAAGGACCGGGAACACCGTGCTATTGCAGGCCTGTCAATGGGTGGGGGGCAATCATTAAATTTCGGACTGGGTAACCTCGACGAGTTTACTTGGGTAGGCGCTTTTTCATCAGCACCTAATACAAAGGCCCCTGAACAATTACTGCCAAATCCGGAAGAGGCTCGTACGAAGCTCAAGCTACTTTGGATCTCATGCGGGGATAATGATAACCTGATAACTTTCAGTCAGCGTACGCACGATTACTTGAATGATAACCATGTTTCTCATATCTTTTATGTAGAACCGGGTGGACACGATTTTAAGGTTTGGAAAAACGACCTATTCCACTTCTCACAGTTACTTTTCAAACTAGTTAATGCAAATACTATTTCGAAATACAATTTTAGAGGCATACCTGCGGAATCGAATGTTAGGGGGGCGAAATACCCACAAATCCTACTCAATAGCACTGCTGTATTTCGCCTGAAAGCACCTGACGCACAGAAAGTTCAGGTTGATTTGGGTAAAAAATATGACATGATAAAAAATGAAGATGGTATTTGGGAAGTAACCACTGATTCCCTTAGTGAAGGTTTTCATTACTATTCTTTGCTTATCGATGGTGTCGCCGTAGCCGATCCTGCCAGTGAGACATTTTATGGAATGGGGCGCATGGCCAGTGGAATTGAAGTGCCTTTTGAAGGGGATGATTACTACCAGGTAAAGAATGTACCCCATGGTGAGATCAGGATCAGGCGATATTTTTCCACGGTGTCAAAAAAATGGCGACGACTCTTCCTATATACACCTCCTGGCTACGATGAAAGTAACGTGAAAGAATACCCTGTACTTTATCTACTTCATGGTGGAGGTGAGGACGAACGTGGCTGGGCAACCCAGGGAAAAACCGATTTAATACTTGACAACCTGATCGCAGAACAAAAAGCAGAACCAATGCTCGTGGTAATGCTTGACGGAAATGTTTTATTGCCAGGTTTTGGTGAAGATTTCCTTAAACTGTTTGAAACAGAGCTTACGGAATTTATTATCCCTTTTGTAGAGGAGAACTATCGTGTTATCTCCGATTCAAAAGCGCGTGCTTTGGCAGGTCTCTCAATGGGAGGGTTACAAACCTTGTACGCAGGAATAAAACATACCGGGATATTCTCATACCTGGGCGTATTTAGTTCAGGTTGGATCCTTCCTATACAACAAGGAATAGCCGATAAACAGTATCGGTACATAATGAATAATGCAAGCTTGATCAATAGCAATCTAAAACAATTCTGGATTGCTATGGGAGGTAAGGAAGATATCGCTTATAATAATTGCCAAATCATGCTATCCAAATTTGATGAGATGAATATTAACTACACCTATAGTGAATACCCCGGCGGGCATACCTGGCCGGTGTGGAGGAATAACCTCTATAATTTTGCCCAGCTATTATTTAATGATTCTGATATACTTAAATCGAATAGGGTCAGGTAATTTTTAAACGTCTTAGATATGTAAGCAATTTTAATAAATCTAATCCACTAAAATTATGAAACCACTGCATTCTCTTTTCTTATTATTCATTGGATTAACTACAAATTGTAGCTTTTCTCAAATTGATACAATCCTTTATTTTGGACAAGAACCTCCGGGTGATTCAGCAATTGTTTTCGCTCCTGATTCAATATCTTTAACTAATAGGAAAGAACTAAAAATCACCTTTTCACCCGACGGACAAGAATGCTTTATCGGAACAGTTGTCAGTGATACATTTAGGTTATTACATTCATCTATAATTGAGAATCAATGGACTGTTCCAATTCCAATTGATTTCCCTAATACATCATTTGAACGGGAGCCTATGATTTCACCCGATTATAACCAGTTGTTTTTTACTGCTCCGCAGTTGTCTTATCCTGAAACAGGTTGACACAAAAACGACCAAAAATGAGTAAACAAGATAAATACAGAAAGACAGATTACGAATTATTTTGTGTTTAAAAAATAATCTTTTCAGATCATAGTTTTTATTACAAACAATTATATTAGCATTTTTTTCATAAAAGTTACATATATCGATTAAAAGACAAAAATGACAAACATAAATTACTAATAAACCAACAAATAGTGGCTTGATATATAAAAACACTCATCCGTTTATTATCTCTGCCAAACTACTGGTTATAAAAATTTTAATGCATGAAAATTATTATTGTTATTGATAGCTGGAATAAAGGGAACGGAGGAGTTGTTGTTACACATACCTTAGTAAACGAATTGAAGCAGAGAGGACATGAGGTTTCTCTTGTTACAACTTCCGGAGAGGAAGCATCTAAATATAGTGGAACCGTTAATGAAGTTTCAGGTTTCTATATACCAGGAATAAAAGAATCATTGAAAAATATGAGTTTTCGTTTTGGCGTAGGACAGAAAAAAGTATTTCGCAAGGCTTATAAAGATGCAGATCTCGTTCATGTAATTTTTCCATTTTTTATGGCCAGAAATGCTGTAAGAGTTGCAAA
>CAZWFM010000004.1:0-24280 GCA_964633185.1 uncultured Bacteroidales bacterium
GCACAGGTCATGGTGTTCCCGGGGCATTTTTAAGTATTCTCGGCATTTCGTTCCTGAATCAGATTGTTGATCGGGATGAAACTGTCACTGCTGCCGGCGTTCTGAACAGATTGCGTGAATATATCATGAAATCTCTCAACCAGACTGGGGAAGATAATGAGCAGAAAGATGGAATAGACATGTCTTTTTGTAAAATAGATACTTCATCCGGATTGCTGCAATATGCAGGTGCTTTCAATCCTATTTACATCATAAAAAACTTTCATCGATTGATAGAAATTCCCGGCGATAAGATGCCCATTGGCATCGCAGCCGAAGAGGAAACATCTTTCAGAAACCACGAGGTAAAACTGCAGGAAGGAGATATGGTGTATTTATTTTCAGATGGATATGTTGATCAATTTGGAGGCTCCGAGGGAAAGAAATTTAAGTATCGCCCATTTCGTAACCTCCTGTTGAACGTATGTAAACTTTCAATGGATAAACAAAAAAAAGCACTGATTGATAATATAAATACCTGGAAAGGTGATTTGTCTCAGCTTGATGATATTTCTGTATTTGGATTTCGGTTCCGTAAGGTAATAATTTATTAATCTTTTGCTGTATCAGACAGATTATCATCATTTTTTTCCGGTCTATTTCCAGACATACAGGAAGATAAGAGATATGATAAGCAGGATTATAGATAATATTCTATAGTTTTTGTACCATGGTATATTTTTAAGTTCAATAGTTTCCAAAGAAAATACTTTTTTACTCCACGTATATTTTTCAAGAACATCATGCGTTGTTTGCTTTGTAAACTGACTAACCACAAAAATTGTCAGAGAAGAAATAAAGAATACTATTGGTGCAACATATAGAAAATGCATTTTTTCCAACATAGCTGTATGAGGAAATAAAACCAGTACAATTGAGATTGTCAGTCCTGATAAAAGTCCGTAGAACGCACCATCGTTTGTGGCTTTTTTCCAAAAAACTCCCCATATGAATACGGCCACAACCGGAGGAGAAATGTATGCCAATAATTGTTGAAAATATTTTATAATTGAACCGAACTTTTCAATTTGAGGAGCCCATATTACAGCGATGGCAAGAATTATTACACCGGCAATATTTCCAACCCTTACTTGTCCTTTATTACTGATATTGGGTTTGATTTTTTTTGCAAAGTCTATTGTAACCAGAGTCGAAGCGGAATTTAAAATTGCACTAAGCGTAGATGACATAGCAGCTAAAAGACCGGCCACCACAAGACCTATTAATCCTTTTGGTAACAAATTGAAAACCATAACCGGATAGATATCATCACCGTTTTGAAGATTTGGAAAAACTATTCTGCCGGCGATTCCGGGCAAGACCATGAAAGCAAAAATACCAAATGTTAGAAAAGCGGCAAATAAATTACCCCATCGTCCATGATTAATACTTTTAGCGCTTAATGTGCGCTGTACCATAGCCTGGTTTGTGCCCCAATAATAAAAGCCAAGAAGAGGCAAACTTATTATTAATGCCAGCCATGGCACTGACGGATCATTTCCGGGTCGGATCATACTGGTTAAATTCCCGGGAGTTTTATGCATAACACTGGTCCATCCTCCAGCCTCGGAAAAAACAAAAAATGTGACGATAACAGCACTGATAAATAAAATACAGGCTTGTAAAAGGTCGGCATACATAACAGATGTTAAGCCCCCGATAATTGTATAGGATCCTGCAATAACAGCAAGGGCCAGAATTAATATCCAAAGTTCCGTTCCGGGAAATACTATTTTTATCATTCTGGCACCTGCATATAATGTTACGGCGGCATCCAGAAAAGTATAGCCAATAATGGTAATAATCGAAAAATAATACCTGCTTCTTTTATCAAATCTTCCTTCGAGAAACTCCGGCAAGGTGTAGATCTTATTTTTCAGATAGAAAGGCAGGAAAAAAACCAGGAAAAACACCATCACGATAATACCGCCTGACATTCCATAATTAAATACGGAAATTCCTGTACTATAGGCGTCACCTGCCCATCCGATTATTGCCGAACTGGATACTACCATGGCAAACATTGATAAGCCTATAAATGGCCAGCTCATACCCCTTCCTCCTAAAAAATAATCCTCCGCACTCTTTCTTGAAGCATGAAATAGGCCCCATGAAACAATACATAGAAAGTATAACACTATAACTGCTGTATCGAGTGTACTTAAATTAAATGTCATAATAGATAATCAGTTTAAATGAAATATTTATTGTTTGCATTGATTTACAATACTTTATTTTATATTTTACTATTTGATAAACTTAAAAAATACTATCGATTTAATCGATTAAGTACTTTTTATGATATTGTTTTTTCGCTTTGTATCTTTTAAAATATGAGTGATCAAATCATTCAGCGATACAGTTGCCAGTGAAATATTTGAATCGCAGCAACCATAGTAAATATAGAGTTTGTCATCCTTTAGAATGGTACTTGTAGGAAAAATTACGTTTGGAATAATGGTGCCAAATTTTTCATAATATTCAGTAGGTTCCATTATAAAATTTCTGGTTCGTGCAATAATTTTTAACGGGTTGTCAATGTCCAACAGCATAGCACCAACTCTATACACATTATTATGATCCACTCCGTGGTATAGCAAAAGCCATCCGTATTTGGTTTTCGTCGGACTGGCAGCCGCACCAATTCTATCTCCCTCCCAATCTTCAGTTGCTGTTGCTAACAACTTTGGTTCTGTCCATTCTATAAAATTTTCTGAATAAGATAACCATATACCTGGTCGTTTTGTACCATACTTTTCTCCAATAAATTCCATAGGTCTGCGCAGAAGGGCGAATTTCCCATTTATTTTTTCGGGAAACAATGTATGGTCCCGGTCATCAATGTCAGCTTTTGATGTAAAACACAAATGGGTAAAATTGACACCATCACTTGAAATAGCGATACCTGATTGTGTGATCATCGGATAGGCTCTGTTTTTCCAATCAGGATATCGTGTGACGTCATAATCGGGTATTCCTTCTCCGGTAGGATAGCAGTCAAAACCATAAGGTTGCATTGCATAACTCATATAAAATGTATTATCGATTTTCACCACGCGTGCATCCTGCACACTTCCCTGGGGATAACCTATCATTTCAGAATCAAAAATAGGTTTGTCCGATACCTGTTTAAAATTGATTCCATCCGTACTTTCAAGCAAACCAATATATGTTCTGAAAGGCCTTAACGAACCGGCAGCTCTTTCATACAAATAAAATTTACCATTCTCATAAATGGCTCCCGGATTAAACGTTACTACTTTTCTCCATTCACCTCCACCTGGTAATACAATTGGATTTTTACTATACCTGATAATCTTCATAATTATTGCATCTGAGTTTTGGCATGTTTTAATTCACGTAAAAGGGCTTCATTTTTTTGTTAATAAAAAAATTTATTTTCCTAACGTCATTGCAAAGAGTATGGGAATTTCAAAGGGTGAAGTTGAAACCATTTTGACCGATGCAATGAATCTATCAGGTTTCGGATTTTTCCAGGGCATAACATAAATCCTGGCACCACCGATACTATATTGCCATCCTGCCATTGACCATAATTTCCAATCTCCAACGTCTGTTTTATTATGAACCGGAACGTGAATACATGAAGAATCAGCATATCTGATCTTATAATACCAGAGCTTTTCATTCAGTTCACTCTTATCAAACGCTGAGGTCTGCAAAAAGAAAATAAACCGTGCCTTTGAGTTTATTTTGATTTCTTTAGTTTCCTCAGGCAGGTAGGTCAGGTTTTCATGTGATGATAACATAACAACACTACCATGATCATTTTCTTCAATAATTGTAAATGGTATATCTCCAAAGGAGTGTAATCCCCCTTTTAATTCACTCATATCATTGCTTAATGTTAAATCTTTTTCATTGAAATTATTCGTGCTGTCAGGGCCGGAATCAAGCCATCCGACATGGTCTCCTTTTTTATAATCGCTTCTTGTACGGTTACACATTGCAGAAATATCAACAGGCTGATAGGCAAGGTTCGCCGGATAACCCGATATAAAACCTCCTGTTTCTGTGTCATTCCTTATTATCTTGACACCGTTGACGTATTTGTTGTAAAAGATAGAAGGCAAAGTATCGTTAGGATTATTCACAGAATACAGATCCTTGAAAACAATGTTTGAAATACTATGGAGTGAATCGTATCCAAAAAGATAGATATCCGGTTGTACATATGAAACAATAGAATTGAAATAAACATTTTCAATTTTCCCCAATTCTTTTGATGCAGACCATTTGCTTCGATTAATACGCAACCCGATCAAGCGGCTGCATCTTTCAATTCTGATATTATCGTAATGAATGTCATGTATTATTGCATTATCCACACCGGTAATGTCAATTGCATGATATCCCATAGTTTGCAGGGATTGTTGCAGAATATCAATGTTGCTAAAATAAATATCATAAATTTCATTCACTCCGGTTTCGTGTCCAATCTCCAATGCACTGGCCCGATCTGCCCAGAGAATAGAATTCTTTACCTGTATATTTTTAACATCCGGAGCATTATCAAACCAGTTGTATCCTTTTATTGCAATACAATCATCACCTGTCCTGATAAATACATCATTGATGGTTATTTCCCGGGAGTTACATGGATTAATACCGTCACTGTTAGGCACATAACCGATTATTTTTAAATCATTTATAAAAACATCTGAGCATCCGAGCAGGGAAAGTGCAAAACATGGTGCGTCAAGCAGTACCACTCCTTCAATATGTATATTCTTGGCATTGCGAAACTCAACCAAATGCCCTCTGGGTTCATCTTTGGGCTGCTTCATAATTTCACTCAGATAATCAGGCCATCTGCCTGAAAGTGTTGATCCGTCGATTATACCACGACCTGTAATTTTTACGTTTTCACAATTTTCCGCATCAATTCTTGCTCTCAGGATAGCACCACCGTCAAGGTATACTGTTTGATTACTTTTTAATTTAAGGATTCCCTCCTTATTATCTTCACTTGCATATTCATGAATGCCAGGTCCAAAATACAATACTTTTAAATCCTTTATATCAGGTGGTGGAGTGGATGGGCTATTGGCAAAAATCATAAGATTATTGTTTATTTTACCATTTACCTCAACAGATAATTTACAGGGATGCGTAAGTGTGAACAAAATTTTATTGCCATTTGTCTTTGGAATTATTCCAAGAGAAAACGGGCGGACAATCACTTCTTTTATCATCTCATCCGGGGTATAAATAGTAACTTCAATCTTTCCTGAAAAATCAAAAGATATGAAGGATGCCATATCAGGACTTTCCAGTTCTCCTTCAGGATCCTTATCGTCAAAAGCAACTTTAACATCATATACGAAAGCTGGCTTCCCATTTACATTCACTCTGTAATTTGAGGAGGGTTTGATTTCTTCCGGAGCATCATATAATGTGATCGTTGTCTTGTGCTGGCATGCCGAAAAGACCAGTATAATTTCTGTAAGCAATAGATAAGTTAACTTCATTTGTAAATGATTTCCTTTAATTATTTTGGAGTTTATTTAACAGCGCAGAATAGCCTGTATAATTTGAATTAAAAAGATTTCTAGCAATGATCCATAATAGTAATGTTTTAAAACGTTATTTTTATCTTGTCGTTTAAATGATTTCATAATAATTGTTTCAATATTAAATAAAAAGATCACTTGCTTTTTTTATTATTAAGTTAATTGTTGATACTTTAATGAAAAATCGCATACTATATATTTATACCTAATTCTATTACATTCGTATGATCATTAGGTGATTGCTTTATGAAACGAATATCAAGAGAAGTGACTCCGATAAGTGTTGAAGATTTTTTTCTTCTCCAAAATCATTATCACGCCCAATTTGATTATACGATCCATTTCCACCCTGAATATGAGATCAATCTTGTGTTTTCAACTTTTGGCAAACGTTTTATCGGTAATTTTGTAGAAAATTTTGAAAATATAGATATTGCATTAATTGGTTCAAATGTCTTGCATGCATGGACGAGCGAAAGCAATCATAATAATGCAAGGGTTATTACAATACAGTTTTCGAGGGATTTTCTTGGCCGTCAATTCTTAAAGTATAATGAAATGAAACGGATCAGGCACTTGCTGGATGATTCGAGGCAGGGTGTTGTGTTTACCGGCAAGAGTTTAATCACTTTAAAAAATAGTATAATAGCTCTTGCAAAGACAAAAGAATTTGATAAGGTTATTAGTTTTCTTCTGCTTCTTGATCAAATGACCAGATCAGAATATAAGATTGTTCATGCGGCGCCGGTTTCGAAATCAGAACCTTTTGTTCATCATAATTCAAGAATTTTGGCTGCTTGTGACTACATTAAAAGAAACTATTATAAGAAAATATGTATTAATGATCTTGCAGAACTAATGAGCATGACACCTTCTGCTTTCAGTCATTTTTTTAAAAAACGAACTTATAAATCATTTACAGAGTACCTGATTGATATAAGGATTAGTCATGCATGTCAGATGTTGCTGGAAACTGATTTGTCTGTTGCCTATATTGCGGAAAAGAACGGATTTAGCAATCTCTCAAATTTTAACAAGCTTTTTAAAACTAAGAAGAAAACCACACCTAATGAGTTCAGAAAGGTATACTATAAAAGACAGATAGGTGACATTTAAAATTTTTCACGTTAGTATTCAATGATTTGTCTGAACAATTCCCGATACTGAAATGCTCTGTATGAAATCAAATCCTTTTTTTTCGATGTGCAATTTCCAGGCATTTTAATCCTTGTCTTACTCCTGACTTTTTAAACTTTTTCTGTAAATGCATAATGAAGATCAGACTAACTTTTTCAAAGTATAAAGAATGACGAATAATCTATTATTCTTTCTTTAAACAAAGCATTTATACCACAAATTATGCATCTTTTCAATACCTGGTTTAGTTTTAGATTTAATTCTTAATATCCAAAAAATCAATCACTTATCAGCATTTTATAATACAGTTGGCAGGCTTAACGTCATTCCTTAAACAGAAATATTAACACGGCTTATATAGAAATTCATTAAAGTATCAATTATCGACATAATTATACAAAATGCGATCTGACCCTTCATCTATATTTAACCTTTGGAATGACCAATATAAATCGTAACACAATTATTTAATATAAAATAACCTGTACTATATCTGAAGAATAGCTTCATAGGTAAACCATTAAACAACTAAATACATTATGATTATGAGAAAAATTCAATTCGTAAAAAAAATTATTTATTTGACAGCAGTTTTTGCTGTTCAATTAGCTACTGCCCAGGTATATAGTCCGATAACTTTTGATCCGGAAGGTAATGATTATACATGGATCAAATTCGATAACGACCCGGGTACATGGGAAATCGTTGCCAACCCTGATGCTTCAGGTATGAATACATCGGCAACAGTAGGTAAATATGTAACCGATGTTACAGCTCCCGAATGGGCCGGCGTTAAGACAGATGCCCTTGATCCGGTTATTATAACGGAAAACAATAAATTCCTTACAATGGATGTCTACAAAACCGATACAGAATCAAAAATCGGACTGAAGTACGAAGGAGGGACAGGGGGCAACCAGATTGACGCTTTTGTGGAAAATGTTCAGGATAGTGTATGGGAAAAGCTTGTCTTTGATTTTTCGTCAGCAGTAGGCGATACTTTTCCCACTTTCGTGATATTTCCCGACTGGCCCCTGGATGGTACGAGAGAGGAAGAAGCAGTTACTTATTTCGACAATATTGAGTGGCACGCTGAAGACCCTGTGCATAATTCCGAATTAGATCCGATCACATTTGATCCGGAAGGAGTTTATTATAACTGGATCAAATTCGACAACGACCCGGGTATATGGGAAATCGTTGCCAACCCTGATGCTTCAGGTGTGAATACATCGGCAACAGTAGGTAAATATGTAACCGATGTTACAGCTCCCGAATGGGCCGGCGTTAAGACAGATGCCCTTGATCCGGTTATTATAACGGAAAACAATAAATTCCTTACAATGGATGTATATAAAACAGGTACCGACGCTAAAGTTGGTCTCAAGGCCGAAGGCGGCACAACCGGCTATGTGGAAGACTATGATACAAATACAGTAGCCGGAGTCTGGGAAAAACTAGTCTTTGATTTTTCGTCAGCAGTAGGAGATACTTTTCCCACCTTTGTAATATTTCCCGACTGGCCCCTTGATGGCACAAGAGAGGAAGAAGCAGTTACTTATTTCGACAATATTGAGTGGCATGCGGAACATCCTGATTCTGTAACAACCGTAAGTGTTTCTTCGCTGGCTGAAACCATTACTGTTTATCCAAATCCGGTTGCAGATGTTTTACACATTAGTGTAGTAAATAATACTACAATTCAGGTATTAAATATTAACGGATGTATTATAAAAACCATACAAGTACCGGATAACACAGATTATGAGTTATCCATGGGTGATGTGACAAAAGGAATTTACATAATAAATGTAAGTTCCGGAGATATTGTGAAGGTATTTAAAATAATTAAGCATTAATCAGATGTCCTTTAACCCTTGTAATCTGACGCAAGGGCTAAAGTTCAATTTCAATAAAAATATCTCTGATAAACCGGAGATAGTTTAACTTTTTAAATATAAAACAGAATAATAAAATAGTATTATGAGAAAGCTTTTATCAAATATTATAATGTTCCTTGCAGTAACTATGAATGTTTACCCACAGGTAACCGTAGCCGATTGGGATAATGTAAGCCATAACTTTGCAATTTATCCGACAACAGGTTCAGTTGCTATGCCGGAACCTAATCCTGATCCAACGGGGATAAATACGAGTGGTTTTGTTATGAAAGTTATAACTGCTGTGAATATTGATGTTGTTTATCCTGAGCCAAAGTTAGATCCAATTGTTTTCTTCAATGATCAATCAATTGTTGTTAATGTAATCAGTATAAAAGTACTGTGTGATGTTGTGGGCCAGGTAAATTTGAAACTGTCAAAAAAAGGCACAGAAACAGGTGCTGCTGAATTTCCGGGGTATTACTTTACGCCTGGTAAATGGCAGGAAATAAAGTTTAACATCAGTTCTGATGATTTACAAAACGACTATTATGATATGATTTCAATCATGCCGGATTATAATAATACCCGATCTACCACCTGGTATATTGATGATATTAAAACCACAATGGAGCCACCTTTTACAAATGATGTTATTTCAGATTTTGATAATATTACAAGAACGTTTGCCAGTCCTGATGGCGCATCTGTTACCTGGGAAGATAATCCGTTATCATCAGATCCCAAAAATCAATCTGAGAAGGTGATGAAGTTTACAACGACCGGAAGCCATGCATGGGAAACGGCCAGGTGTCTTATGGAAAGTAAATTTGACTTTACAGATAAAAATTCTTTTTCCCTAAAAGTATATTCAGACAGTGTTGGCACTATAGTTTTAGAAATAAGGGATATGTCTGATTTGAATGTGAAGAAGGAGGTATCCGCCTATTATTCAACTCCCGGTGAATGGCAGGAAATTAATTTTGATTTCGACGTAAGTAGTGCGGACAATAATATATATGATGTTGTCTACATCTATCCTGACCATGGAAATTCCCGTATCATGGATTGGTATATTGACGATGTGAACTTTAAAGTTAAACCTATTTTCAATCCCGATATCTTTTCCAATTTTGATGATGTAATTGGTGATATTTACAATTATACATCAAATAACCTGGTATATCCAGTTTCAAATCCAAATAGTAATGATTCAATTAACAGTACAGAAAAATGCCTGAAATTAACAACATCAGCAGATGATGACGGAGGATATGGGGCATATGAAAGTATTAAAGTAGTACTTGAAAATAAGATTGATTTTTCAAAATACAATTCAAATGTTATCAGTATTATGGCATATTCCGGTATTACCGGGAAGATCTTTATGAAGCTTAATGGTACTAATGGAGCAGAGTATCTTGCCGGGGAGAAGCTTTATACGACCATAAATAAATGGCAAGAACTCACATTCGACATATCCGGTTTAGAATCAGATACGTATGATGCTATCATCTTTTTTATTGATTATGGTGCTCAGAATAACGCTGACTGGTATATTGATGAAATAGTTCTGAAACATTCTACAGACATAAATCTGTATTCCGACTGGGATAGTGTAACACTTCCGTTTATACCGATAGGCAATAGCAGTCTGGAGGTAACAGAAGATCCTGTCAATGGCAATAACAATGCATTAAAAATCACTACTTACCAGGCAGATGAAGGGGCAAGGACAACTTTGAATAATTATATGGATTTTTCTGTTTCCGCCACTTATACGGCAATGGTCTATTCCGCCACTGATGGTTCCCTAACATTGAAACTAGAAGGCGAGGGAGTTCCTGCTCAGGAAGTTACGGTTGATCATTCAACAGCAGGAGAATGGCAATTACTTACATTTAATTTTGAAACTGTTGCAGCTACTGATGTATATAATGAAATATTAATACTTCCCTCGAATGGTACATGGTATATTGATGATTTATCAGGTCCTGGTTTAGTGCCAATACCTGTTGAATTAGCAATTACATATGCCGATTGGGAGACAATAGCTCCCGATACTTTACACAGATGGCCTGAAAATAGTCAAGCAATATTAACTGCTTCGGTAGCGGTTAATCCTTTTAAAGCAGGAATTAATCAAAGCAATACTGTATTACAAACAATAACAAGCGATTCAACTTATGAAGGATTTGCATTTACAATTGATGGTGTTTTTGATTTGTCTGAAGGAACAACATTTGCTTTGAATGTAAAATCTGATAAAGCAGGCATTGTAAAATTTAAAATTGAAAGTGAGTATGGCGTTAATTCTGATGAAATTGATTTACAATATACTAAGGTTGGCAGTTGGCAGCAACTGGTTTATACATTTAGAAGTACTTTACCATGTGCATTCAATAAAATTGCTATATTCCCTGATTTTGGTGAAAGGGATGAGTCTGAATGGTATTTTGATAACATCCAGGGACCAGAAAGTATCGATAAAGCAATATTTTTAACCGGTACAATTGCCGAAGGCAGAGAAGACAGTAATATAGTATCCGTACAGGTAGTACGTGATAAATATGTATCTGCTTTAAATCCCGCGCATTGGATTGCTGCCGGACTTCCTGATAACGTATCAATAGGTTCTGTTACTAAAATAAACGATACCATTGTGGAGATTACATTAAACGGAAATTCTACCGGACAAAGTATTGACGACATTACCTTTACCATAACTGTTGATGCAAATGAATTTGTTTCATCTGCAAATGATCTTTCAGCCAGCATGGATATTATAGCAATAGGAGATTATTCGGAAGACCGGGAGAAAAAAGTATTTGTTCATTATATGCCCTGGTATAGTATTGAAGCAACTACTGATGTACCTGCTTATTCCGGATGGCGAAATCCCAACAACATCGATGAGCCTATTTATGCTAATGAACCTCTTATAGGCGAATATAGTCAGTTAGATGAAGCCGTATTGGAATATCATTTTTTAACCATGTATGCTGCCGGAATAGATGGTATTATTATAAACACGAATCCTTCATATAATAAAGATATTGCAATTACAACAAGTATTCTGAATAAACTGGCACAAATGAATTCAGACTATGCTTCATCCGGCTTTAACTTAAAATATCTGATATCTTATGACAATAAATACCTAAAATCGGATAGTTATGAGAACGTATATGAGGACTTAGAAAAGGTCAGGGATTTATTTGTCAATAATTCAAATTACAGCGCTTATCGTTTTAATGACGATCAGGATAAAACAGGATATCCTGTAATAATTACATGGTCTCATATTACTGATGCGAATGGTGTTGGTGATCAGGATACTAACTATCATAATGCAATAGAAGATCTATATAATGGCGAAGTCATCTACATGAAGAGAGATGCGAACGATTTTGCATCTGCTGGTGGTACTTTTCAATGGGTGAATTATCTTTTGGATAGTATTCCGCAGACAGAACATGAATACTGGGGAGAAGATTACTTCTTTGATTTTGATACGGCTATGGCAAATCAACATGAAACATTTGTACCTGCCGGTCAAAGAGCATATCTGACTATGGGTGCGGTATGGCCCGGATTTAATGATTATAATATTCCTGATGAAATGGACTGGAGTGGGAAAAGATGGATAAACAGAACTGTAGATGCAGGAGAGACCATGGCCCTGACTTTTGATAAACATATAAACTATGTACCTGGGGCAGCCGGTCCTGTTAAGGTTGAATTACCCTGGATACAGGTTGTAACATGGAACGATTGGCCGGAAGGTTCAACCATTGAGCCTGCGACAGAAGATACGTATGGTTATAGAGCTTTGTTAACCACCATGGTTAAAACTGCTGAATTTAAAGACCAACTGTTGCCGGACAGTGGTGACAGTATTGCAGTTACTATTCCATACACTATTTATCAGGCCAGAAAAAGCGGAGATGCCGGGTATGCAGAGTGTCTTCTTGATGAATTTCTGGCCGGGAATTATGAAACAGCGCTTAGTAACTGCAGCGCAGGATTCAATATTAATTTAGATCTTCCTTATAATCAGGCAGAATCTGAAATTTTGAACGGCGCGGCTTGTGTCAAAATGATCCTCGATTATGAGGGAGCCAATGCAACTTCACAGTCAGATATTCAATCTTATGGCACAAATCAGAATTACTCCATGAATACAGGAGCTGATTTTATAGATCCCATTGGAATGTATCTCAGCCTAAACCATTTCGAATTGGAGTCAGGATACAATTATGCACAGCTAACTACTGAAACAAGAGATGAAGCCTATCATGATTTGTGTTACTGGATCTCAAATACCATTCCAAACACTACCCGTGAACATTTGCCCTCGGTAGTTCCTGTAAATGGCGGATTTGATAATTGGTTTGTTGTGAAAGGCTTTCAATCGAGTGCTGATCCACATGTACAGTCCGATTATGCCTTGTATGGTTTTTATGTTTCCGATACAAGATACCAGGGTATAGGTTCAAATATGTTTGTTCAGGCAAATACATTCAGCGCCCATTATTATTGTCCGATTAGTTCAACGGATATATGGAACGGAAAATATGTAACTGTAGATGAACCACCCTCAGGAGGAGGTACTATAAGTGTTGAACCGGAAAGGGTAACAATTGAACCGGTTAACAATGAATTGCGATACCAGATCACGGAGTGCGCCTTCAATGATTACAAACTGGGCAATAATGCTGATATTTATGAAGTGTTAAGCACAGGTTTTGAACGAGACAGAATTTACTTTGTCGATTTGGAAGGAACTGCATACGATTATTACATAGTATCCTATACGCGTTCAGGATCTGGCGATGTCATTGTCGCAGGTCTTATCGATGCTAATAACGGTGCATTAAAGCTGTTGGCTTATAATGATGAACCGGATTATGGTTATTATGATTACCTGGATAACTATACAACGAATACCAGGTTAAAAAGCAGCAATAAAGAGCGTATTGGTAACGAACTTTTGTATCCGGTAAAAGGCAGTGTTAACTTAATGAGTGAAAAAGTCATATACGATACTGATGAACAGGAGTTGAGTTTTGAAATTATACCCAATCCGGCACAGGAATTTGCTTATATACGTTATAATATTGGTCAGGCCGGATTAGTAAAAATCATTCTTATGGACATATCAGGTAAAACCATTAATACTATTGTTAATACCCGTCAGGATGCTGGCAATTACAGTATTGAAGTAGATTTACATGATATGGATAGCGGAATGTATTTTGTTAAACAAATAAGCGGGAATAAATGGCATGTAAAACGACTGGTAATTAATAGATAGAATAGTAGTAAGTTAGAGAATTGATTATTCAGACGGCTTTAGGTATTTCACTTAAAGCCGTCCTTTTTTTGAATAACGTATAAAAAAAATACTGCAATTTTATTTTAGCCTGTTATATTGGTAACTCTCCGGACTGACAAATCATCAAAGATTATTAGGATTTAATGAGTGTATTAGTAAATATTACATTCTATTCCATGCAATACCTGCCTGTTCATCAGAATATTCATGAAAGTATCATAATCTGACTTAATAATAAAAAAAAACATTTGTTCTAACAATTAAATTTATTTATTGAATGAAAACCAAGGCTCTGGATGTACGTGAATGTTTACATTTCATCCTGAAGATTAATAATCCTTAAAATAATAATCTATGAAAAAAGCATTACATTTTTCAGGAATCGCTACAGCGTTAGCTATTCTTGGCTCCGGTGTTGTGTTTGCACAAGTTAATCCTGTACCTGTTGAATCAATGGTAATACATCAAATTACAGATACAATTATTATTGATGGTATTCAGGATGAAGTTTATCCAAATACATTTGAACTTACAGTTCTGCTTACTGATCCCGAATTGACCGGACAATGGAGTGGCAATACCGATCACCAGGTGTTTGTAACTCTTGGATGGCGTAATGAAGGTATCTATATTCTTGCCAATATAACGGATGATATTGATATGGGTACGCCATTGGATTGGCAGACGGATGGTATTGAGTTGAAAATCAATCCTGATAAAACCAATGACGGGCCGGATTTTGAATGGATGGACGATGCCTGGGAAATTGGCGTTTCCAGGGGAGTTACTGATCAATATCGTTTCTGGAACAAGTATTTGGGAGATAATGGAGATCCTGCCGGCGGATCGGCTGATAATGGCGAAATTTGTGAGACAGAACCACTTGATGGCCGGCCCGGAGTTACATTTGCCATAGTAAATGAGGAAGGCAGTTATACTGTTGAAATACTCCTTCCCTGGTTGTTTTTCCTTCCCAACGGAGCAACTGAAGACAGCATTGCTGTATGGAGAGGAAGGGAAATGGGATTTGACATACATTGTCCTGATAAGGACGACAGCAACAGACGGGACCATAGTATTATCTGGGATGCAGATGGCACTGGTTTTGAAGCTGATCAGGCCAATATAAACACATCTTTATTAGGAAACATTACTTTTGGGGAATCATTAAGTATACTCAATTCAGCCAACACATCAGGTATTCTTGTTTATCCAAACCCGGCTTCCGATTTTGTATATCTTTATAGTGAGCAAAAAAACTTCTCTAAGATTGAATTTATTAACATGCTTGGACAAACTATGAAAATTGTCAACATTGCATCTCAGCAAGAAGTAAACGTTGATATTTCTGATTTGCCAGGTTCAGGTTGTTACTTTATAAGAAGTTCAGATTTGGATGGAAATGTGGTTTCTATAAAAAAGCTGCTGGTTAAATAACAGAACTTTAAGTATTAATATCTTTTCCGGATATTCCTGATGCAATAGCAATGTAATGTTTTCTGAAGTTGAAACATTTCATAATAAGGGTATTTGTACGGAATTGCCTGAAAATTCTTTTTATAGTTCTTTTAAGCATGATGAATGAATGTATTCTGTTACTATCCGGCACGTAGTGATTTTTATGATTGGATGGACTTATTTTTTACTAATTTTTATATAACAAACTAATTCTATGATATCAATGATATTCAAGTTGAAAAGAAAGTATAATATAGGGCAATTCTTATTTTTTCTATTTATTTCGTTGTATACCTATGCGAACGAAGTGAACATTCCTGTTCATAACACGAATTACCAGGAAGGTGAAAAAATAATTACAGGTAAAGTAACTTCCACTGAAGGGGAATCATTACCGGGAGTTAATATTTATACCGAAGATCAAAGCATTGGTACAATCACCAATATAAATGGTGAATACACATTGACATTACCCAAAGAAACAGGAATCCTGGTTTTTTCTTATGTTGGTTATGTTACGGAACATATTGATATTAGTGATCTTTCCAACGTAGATGTTCTTCTTATTCCTGATTTCCTGAATCTTTCAGAAATTGTTGTAATAGGTTACGGACAAGTGCAAAAATCCGATTTGACGGGTTCTGTAATTTCAATAAGTCAGAAAGATTTTGAACAACAGTCTGTTACACGAATGGATCAAATATTGCAGGGTCGTGCTCCGGGAGTCAGTGTAATAAATAATAGCGGTGCTCCGGGTGCAGATGTGAAGATCAGGATTCGGGGAGCTAATTCAATTGTTGGAGATAATAACCCGCTTATTATTGTTGATGGGGTATCGGGTATGGGATTAGGCGATATTAATACAAATGATATTGAGTCCATTGAAGTATTGAAAGATGCTTCTTCCACTGCAATTTATGGTTCGCGGGGATCAAATGGTGTGATACTGGTCACTACCAGGTCAGGAGAAAAGGAACAAAAGGCCAGATTTAGCTTTGATGCGTTCAATTCGATAAGCGAACTTCCCAAATCAATGAATTATCTAAATGCTTATGAGTTTGCTACATTGTATAACACATACAATATTGAAAATGATAATTCATCTGTTTTTGACGAAGAACAACTTGAAGATTTCAGGACAAACGGAGGAACAGATTGGGAAGATGAAATTTTCAGAAAGGGGAATACTCAAAGTTATACATTGTCTTTTTTCGGAGGAAGTAAAAAGACAAGTTATTATGTATCAGCAGATTACTTAAACCAGGATGGCATAGTAATCAATTCAAATTATAAACGATATGCCTTTCGTGCCAAAATTGAATCTGATCTGAGCGATATGTTCAGAATAGGCGCTAATATAGCGGGTAACAGGCAACTTTTGCATAATACTGAAAATGTTGGTGATATGCATTCCACTATCGGGCGGTTGCCTATGTGGGTATCTACCGAACCGGTCTGGCAGGAAGGATCTGAGGGTGAAACATACAACAATCTTCCCGAACATGGTGCAGGCACCGGAAATCCCGTTGGTCTTCAGATGTTAAGAAATACCGACAAGAAGTATAACAATGCGCTTATAAACGGATTCATGAATGTCACTCCTTTTACAGGTTTTAATATGAATGCCAGCATAAATATACAGATCAATGATGCTACCGATTATTTTTTATACAATACGATACCAATGCCAGGTACAGGGATACCTTATACAAGTATCCATAATTCTCTTGGAACTCGTATTCAGAGTAATCTGGTTGCCACATATACAAAAGAAATTGGCATGCATAAAATTCAGTTAACAGGAGTATTTGAGAACATGTCATATAAACAGGACGGAAATGGAGTGTATGTTGATAGCCTGAGTAATATTGGTTATCAGTATTATGCCCTGGAATTGAATGAGCGAAGCAAACAGCATGTCAGTTCTTACTACCAGGATGAAAAATTGAGATCATATGCCGGGAGACTTAACTATGTTCTGGCCGGTAAATATTTATTTACCACTACGATTAGGGGCGATGGTTCCTCTAAATTCAAAGATGAAAACAAATGGGGATATTTTCCTTCTGCTGCTTTAGGATGGAACCTGTCAAAGGAACAGTTTATCGAAAATCTGGGTGTTTTCAGTAATTTAAAACTCCGGCTGAGCTGGGGTATTACCGGAAGCCAGGCTGTTAGTCCTTATGCAACTCTAACTCGTTTTACTACTGATGATGATACGCATTACGCAATAGACGGACCGGAAGAAGGTGCTTATACAGGTATTGCCGTGGGTACTCCCGGAAATGAAGAATTAAAATGGGAAACAACAACAGAAAAAAACCTTGGTTTGGAAATGGCTTTTTTCAGAGGGCGACTTAGTTTTGAGGGTGACTGTTATCATAAATTAACGACCGATCTCTTGCTTCCTTATGCATTGCCTACTTATTCGGGAAGTTATGAGATTATTAAAAATACTGGGAAAGTTGAAAACAAAGGATTTGATGTATTAATAAGTGGCATTGCGGTTGATAAACCCAATTTCTATTGGAAGACAGGCCTGAATCTGTCCGTAAACAGGAATAAAGTGGTTAGCCTTGGAGATGAGGAAAGGTATTTCCCCACAACCGGTTATTCCGACAACGGGACCATTTTCATTGTAATGGAAGGCGAACCCCTGGGAACTTTCTATGGATTTAAATACGAAGGTGTGTGGTCTGTTGAGGATTCAATTAATAATACTATTCCTGCAGGATACCATCCGGGTTATGCCAAAGTTTCCGATACTATGCAGATAATAGGATCTGCTGAACCAAAGTTCACTTACGGAATTAACAGTACTATTAAACTGTATAAAAATTTTGAGATAAACATTTTCTTCCAGGGAGTCCAGGGAGGGCAAATATACAATATGCAGAAACAAAACTCATTTGGTCTTAACGGACAGGCAAGGGCTTTTTCAGCTCGCGAATGGTATGACCGATGGACGCCGGAGAATCAGGATTCGAATATTCCTTCATTTACTTCAAACGAAAACAAAAATGTGTTTTCAAGCAGATGGCTGGAGGATGCCAGTTATCTTAGGCTAAAAAACATTTCAATAGGATACTATTTGCCGGATAAGATCCTAAAGTTTGCCAAAATATCCAGTTTTAAGGTATACTTCAGTGCTCAGAATTTATTTACTATAACAAAATATACAGGATACGATCCGGAGGCATCAACAGCAAGAAATGCATCCGACGGTAGGGGTTCTTCAACTGATACGGACCAGAATATTGATTCAGGAGCCTATCCAAATCCAAGAACATATAACATTGGAATAAAAATCTCTTTTTAGTTTCATTAAGTATAAAAAATTTATTATGCGAACACTATTTAAACTTAGCTCAACAGTATTATTTTTCTTATGTATATTTTTTCAGGGGTGCGAGAACCTGGATGAGAATGCTCTTAGCATAATCTCACCTGAAGCACAATTTGGAACGGTTGGAGGATTAAATTCGGTTTTAAATGGAATGTATGCACAATTACGCGGTAACTCCTCATGGAGTAAAGGTTTTGGAGAATCACAGTATATGGCTATTATGTTTGGTTCTGATGATTTGACTACCAGAACAGGTGGAAACAAAGAGGAATTCAGACAATTTGATCAATTTAACAGTTTGGTATTGAAAGAGTCCAGTGACTGGATGAAAAACCTGTGGACCGGTTGCTACCATGCAATTGTTAATGCAAATACTATTATTACAAATAGCGAATTTACCCAGGGAAATCCTGATGAAATTGATAACATTGTCGGACAAGCTTACTTTGTAAGAGGTTTATGTTATTTTTATCTGGTGCAGGGGTGGGGAAGAATACCTGTATTTACCGAACCTCTTCCGGCAGAATCAATCGGAAGATCGGAAATTACTGAAACTTATGATTTGATTATCAGTGATTTTATTGAGGCAGAAAGTCTTTTACCGGAAAGACAATCGGAAAAAGGCAGACCAAACAGAGGTGCTGCGAAAGCATATCTTGCTAAAGTTTATTTAACCAAAGCCGGCTGGCCTCTTAAGGATCAGTCATGTTATGCTTTAGCTGCTTCAAAAGCTAAAGAAGTAATTGAAAGCAGTGCTACTTACGGATTTGAACTTTTACAGGTATTTGCCGATCTGTGGCTGCGTGCAAACGATAATAACAACGAAACGATTTTTGCACTTCAATATGATATCGATGCATGGGGTCGTCAGAATCATCTTATAGGAAAACCTTGCTTACCTGAAGACGGTTATGGAGGATGGTCCGATTTTTTCCCTGAACTTACCTTTTTTAATGAATTTCCGGAGGGACCCCGAAAGGAGGCTACATTTTTGTCGAGATATCCGGTTGAGGACGGCGATACCATTGAATATCCTGATATGTCAACAAGGCACCCCAGCTATGCCAAATTTCTTGATGGGGCCTATGAAGACCCTGAAAGAGGATTCTCCTTTACAACAGCTGAAAATCCGGAGCTATATTCTTCCGGGTATGCCTGTGCTGCAGCCTATGTATTAATGCGTTATGCCGATGTATTATTGATTTATGCGGAGGCACAAGCGCAATCGTCAGGTCCTGATGCATCAACATATAATGCTGTTAACCAGGTAAGAAATCGTGCAGGATTGGATGATTTACAACCCGGATTAAGCAAAGAGGATTTTATCAATGCGGTGATAGATGAACGGGGCTGGGAATTAGCAGGTGAAGGACAAAGATGGTTTGATTTGATACGTACTGAAAAACTACCTGAGATTATGGCTAAGAGAGATTTTACCGAGGATGTAGAAATTATCGGTGATTATAATAACAGAGAACTCTGGCATGCTCCAATACCTCTGGAAGATGTATTAAAAAATCCAAATCTGAAAAATTAGCAGGAATAATGAGGAGACTGATCATGCAATAGGGAAGATAATTTCAGCTTTAATCAATATGGCAGACAGGAGATTGTGAAGGACAATGAAATAAAGTTGACAGAATACTCATTGAAATTATTAATCAGCAAAATGGATATCATGATCAAATACAGGATTCCTTCCATTCTGATAATCATTTTGTCACAGTACTTTTCTTATGTTCTTTTTGGTCAGACAACCAGTTCCGGTTCCACTTCTTTATCTTTATCACTTGCTGATATTCATAGTATGAAAGAAGCAATGAAAAGATTGAATACTATTGATGTGTATGTGAAAAGAGAAGACCCTCAATTAATTGTCCACCTGGTAAACTGGTATCGCTATGATCCGGTTGATATGGAAAGAACTATGGGCTGGAACGGTACGGGAAAAGTGAAAGATACAATTGCTCTTACTTCCAAACCATTATTTGGTTATTATAGTTGCGATGATCCGGGTTATATAGATTGGTTGCTTAACTTTTCCAAAGCTTTGGGAATTGATGAATTAAATATTGATTACGAAGGTGGAGTCGATTATCCCGAAGAATTTGCAGAATACTATAAAGGACGCTCATGGGATAGCTGGTTTATGGATCTTCTCGTTTCCGCAGAGAAATACAATATGAAAATTTCTGTTATGTATGAACCGAAAACGATTGAATGGCGTTTAGCAGTCCGACAAGGTAAGGGTAATCAGGTGTACCCGGGAGATTCCCTTTATCAAAAGGAGGCACTAAAATTATTGAAAAGTGATGTAAAGAAAATATGCGACAGATTCACAATTAAAAAAAGTGAAGACAAGAAGGTTATCCTTAATTCTGCCTATAAACGAGTAGCCGGATTACCCGTTATCTGGGTATTTTGGATGACATCCGGTTCACTTACCGAGAATTTGTGGGAACAAGCTGTAAACGAATTATACAACGAGGGCTATGCTTTCGTATTGGTTTCAAATACCTACAGAGATGATCAGACCGGATTCGATAGAATTGCCCAGGGTATGAATCCATGGTTAGATCAGTTATTTACCGGATTTCAGAATCAGTATCGGGAATTGTGGAATGCAGCTCAGGAAGCAGCAGGTAAAGGAGATTATGAAGAAGCAAAGCGTATTGCCAATCAATATATCGACGAAATCAATAGCAAAGGTTTAAATACGGTGGCTCCTGTCAGGAAAGTTGAAGGACCTGGTAATTTCACTATTACACCTCTGGCTATTGGTTTCCAGGATGCAGATGTGAATGCATGGGGATTCAGACCTCCGGTATATATAAAACCGTATGACAGATCGCACACGGAACCCGGTAAACTATTCCGGGCATTCTATGCGGCAGCAAGAAAGAGTAACAATCAATGGTATATGATATGCAGCGGAGATGACATTCCTGAGCAAACACACATGTTAATACCGGATTGTGAAAACGGATTTAGCGGGCCATATGCTATATCATTAATGTCAGCATTTTTAGGTAAACAACCGGATCTTTATCGCGCTATTCAAATTACCGAGAAATATGTAAAAGCAATGTATGGTGACTTTTTGCCAGATGATGTTCAGTTGATTTTTAAAGAAGCATATACAGTATTACCAAATCAGTTGGAGAAGGAGGTCAGACTTATGAAACAATAGTTCATCTGATATCTCTTTGATTGTGTAATTGTTATCAAATATTAAAAGAATATGAAAACTTTTTTCCGGTTTAATTCAAACAAAAAATATAAAATTGAGAATTATAGTATAATTCAAAGATTTTTTTGTTTGTTGATGTTTCTTGTTGTTTTCACACCTTCCGCAAAGGTTTTTTGCCAAACTCAATCGAAAAAAGTTTTCATTCATTATATGGGTTGGTATGGTGAAGGAGAATATGGAAGACACTGGAATTATGGACATGCACATAATCCCTTAATCGGGTTTTACGATTCAAAAAGCTGGTCGGCTGTCACCTATCATATTCTTATGTCATGGGCAGCCGGAATCGACGGATTGGTTATTAATATTAAAGATGACTATGATAAGGATTGCATGAGAAATGTGATTCGCACGATCAAAAAGATACATCAAATTGATACCGCTAATTTTAATTATTGTATTTCTATTAGTTATGATGACCAGGGAATGTTTGATGTTGAAACTGCAAAAAATGAATTCCGGTATCTTCGTGATACTATTTTAACAGATTCTGTTCAATTTCTTAAAACATTTGGCATTCCCACCATATTCGCTTTTAATTATCCTGATCAGTATCTGACAGCGCAGGATTACGAAAATGCTTTATCAGAGATTTTTAATACCAATAAGCCCGAATTGATCTGGAATCAATTTGAAGCATCAGCATTAGGATCTGTTAATTCGTTTTATCCCTGGGTTGGTCCGTCAGCTGTGGGGTGGGATAGAGTTAATGGATTAGAATGGGGTGAGGATTATTTGAACTGGTTCTATCCAACAGTTGATGCAAACAGTTCAACTCTTGATTTCCTGTGTGGAGGCGTATGGCCGGGATTCGACGACAGACCGAATACGGTTTGGGGAGATGGTCGATGGATGGATCGGCAGGATGGTTATGTATATAATGAAACATGGGCAATTCTTACTGATTATTCTGGTGAGTTACCTGCACAATATGCACTTATTGAAACATGGAATGACTGGAATGAAGGAACCGAAATCGAGCCCGGTGAAGAAACGGGCTATCAGTATCTCAAATTAACCGTGAATAATATAAATGCTTTTAAAGGAACGGATTTAAGCGATGATACTGTTAAATTTGAAGCAGCCAGACAAATATATATCGCTTCAGACTTACTGGAAAAAAATTCTACCGACTCAATAGAATACTACTCAACACTTGAATTGGCAATTGTTCATTTTTTACAGAGCAGGTTTGAAGAATCTTATTTGCTGGCCAGTGAATTGAATAATTTGTTAACAACTGCTGATCCTGGTAAAAAAACTGAAAATACATCCATCGAAATATTCCCTAATCCTGGCACTTATAAATCAACACATTTAAGAATTAATGCTGCGCCGAATGCAAATACTGTTGTTGTTCTGTTGGACCTGTATGGACGTGAAGTTACAACCCTCTTTTCAGGTAAGGTATTATATCAAACAGATATTACATTTAATGTCCGGGTTAATAAAGGAGTATATTTTATCGTAATGCATAGCGGCAATAAGCTAATAACGCAGAAATTAGTTTATAATTAAACATAAAATTCTTATTGGATATTCTTATGTTTTAATTCCTCCGAACATTTCTATTGTATATCTATAATTTAATAAAATATGGTGGACTCAGGGTCGGACTTTCAAAGCAATTGTTGACCTAAAAAAAATATTTTTTGATAATGTGCATCTCATATTAAGTGAACAAGTGCGATAACCTATCCTGAATTTTAACGTAGAATTCCATATTTGTTAACAATCAAGGAGTAATTTTATTGTAACAAAGCTTAAGGAAGTAAAAAAATTGATCAATAGGTATTTATTAACTTTATTTCGTGAAAATTTCGTATACACCAATACATAATAAAAGTATCTTTTTTCTACTTTTCCACAATTACGGAAAAGAATTGAAGTTATTTAACTGCAGGTATTATCTAAGAGCCTATTTTTTTAAATAATGAAATTATTATCATTCAACATTCAAAATTATCGTTCTATCATTTATTCGGGCTGGTGTGATTTAGCTCATGATAATATTACTGCCCTGATTGGACAAAATGAGTCCGGTAAAACATCTGTTCTTGAGGCACTGCATAGTTTTTACACTGGCAATATCAATGAAGATGTACTGAGGAGTGATCTTTCTATACCGGTGGTAAGCTGTAATTTTGAACTTGAAAAAAAGAAAATAGCAGATGTACTTGAAACCAGCAGAATTCCCCCGCCAATTCTGGAATTTTTGCAATCAAAAAAAGAATTCACATTAACAAGAAAATGGAAAACAGATCGATCCAGCCTGTTGTACTTTTCAAGTGACGAAGT
>CAZWFM010000005.1:0-21758 GCA_964633185.1 uncultured Bacteroidales bacterium
ATTGGGCATTCAATCCGGTATTAGCAACCAGAATTGTCATAACCGACAACAAAATTACCCTGGAGATCTGTGATGTACTATAGAATCTCCGCCTCGAAAAATTAAGTGTATATATCATAATTGAACTATTTGGTTTCATTTAATAATTATTTAACTACTTCATCAGAAGAGTTATCATCTTTGTATTTATCTCTTGCATTTATAATATATTATTTGGTTATTGTTTTTTATTTTGCCCATTCTTCACCTTCTGGGGTAAATCTCCATTTGAAATAGGCATCCAGTACTTTAAGGGATTCTTCACTCGGCACAGAACCTTTGTGCGGCTCAGCGTTCAGATACATCACGACAGGATTTGAATCACTGAATGCTTGCCATTCCGGTAACCCTTTACCATTTGGATCTCTATACTTTGCAAAGTTAGTCCAATAAGTACACATTGTTTCCGAAAGTTTCAAATCTGATATAGTGGTATTGGGATTGAGGGTATCCAGATTCATAAATACATAACCTACATCCTGACCATGAGGTGAGCCATAACCGAAATGAGGTGAACCTTCAGGGTAATCAGGATGCTGATCGAAATAGTAATAAAATACCTTCGATTTCCCTGTCCTCGATTGCAGACGTGCCCAGGTCCAGGTATGCCAGCCAAATGCGGCATCGCGGTTTAAATCACGGGTTGTTTTAGCTACTGAGTTCTCACTCAGTGGATACGCTTTTAACAAGGTGTCCGCAAACTTACCATACCTTACTTTTACTCCGTCAATAAATTCTTCGGACGTCTTTACCCAAGTGAAACTTAAGCCTTCATCGGAGTTGTATCCAACAACTATCGGAACATCGATATATTGCCCGGCTTCATACAGCTTATACTGATCGTCGGGAATCACATAACCGTCAATAATGGGCCATGCACTTCCCATTCCCCAACCCATAGGAAGTTTATCGGCATCAATTTTTCGCAATTTGGCAATTGAACTTACTCCTGATTTTTGCGCATAGGCTTCACCTTCAGCTTCTGCCTGCTGAAGGATTTTCATATTTTCTCCCGGATAAGTGGTCGGGCGTGTTGGACCAAAAGAACCGCCACTTTGGGAAATAGCTCCACTGAATAAGCCTTTTGCCAGGGGTGAAGCACACAACATGCTAACTGAAATTCCGCCAGCCGATTCACCGAAAATGGTAACTTTATCCGGATCACCGCCAAAGGCAGCTATATTGTTTTGAACCCATTTTAACCCGGCAATCTGGTCGAGCAAACCGTAATTTCCTGAAATATGGTTGGGACTTTCGGCACTCAACTCCGGATGTGCCAGAAAACCAAGCTGACCCACACGGTATGCAATACTTACGAAAACCACTCCTTTTTTTACGAGTTTTTCTCCATTGTAAACAGGTTCAGCCGTTGATCCAAAACTGAATCCCCCGCCATAAATCCAAACAAGTACCGGAAGTTTTTCTTTTGATGATTTTGCCGGTGTCCAGACATTCAGATAAAGACAATCCTCGCTTTTCCCTGATGGTGGATCTCCACCCTGTACAGGGGCAGGAGCATATTCGGTGGTTTGCTTTACACTGTTCCATTTTTCAACGGGCTGAGGCGCACGCCAGCGTAATTCACCAACAGGAGGTGCGGCAAAGGGTATCCCTTTAAAGACTCTGATCCCATCTTCAACAGTACCTTGAACAATTCCCTGTTCTACCTCTGCCTGTTCAGGCGGAAGGGTGGTGGAACAAGCCGTCAGAACAATCATCACTGATATTGCAATAAGACATTTTATTTTTCCCATAATTATATTGATTATTAATATTTTATATTTATTCTCCATAGTTCTGGCAAAAACCGGTTATGAAACAAAAGTGTTATTGAATAATCCTTCAATTATTTGAACAACAGAGGTGCAAACCGATACAGACTTCGTCGCCAGCTTTGCCACTCATGAGCCGTTAAGGGAGAGATATAGAAATGTGTATTCATACCTGCGTCTCCCAGTGTTTTTGTGTTAGCTTGAGGATTGCCGCCAAAGCGGGTTCTGCCGTTCTCAAGTTCCCGGCTGCCATAGCTGATAAATAAAAGCTTTATGTTTTCTTTAAAACCGGGGGCATTTTCAACATCCTCCATACTAATGCTTCCCCCGCTAAACATGCCGACATAAGCAAATATATCGGGATTAGCCAGCGTGATAATACGAGTCTGCATACCACCCATAGACAATCCGGCCATCGCTCTGTGATCTGAATCAGCAAGGGTACGATAGTTTTCGTCGATCATGGGAATAATATCTTCTATCATAGTTTTCATGAAGTTGTCAGCCCAGCCTTTTGGAGGCCATGAGCCGGCAGTTCGTTCACCTTGCGGAGCTGTACGAGCTTGTTCAGGCATCCGCCATGTTCCGTTATCCATCACAATGATAAAAGGATTAGCCTTACCTTCAGCAATCAGGTTATCCATAATAAGATTGGCCCTGCCCTGGTTGGACCAGCCGGTTTCATCTTCACCCCCGCCGTGTTGCAGGTACAGTACAGGATAACGTGTGTCTGTATTCTTTTCATATCCGGGCGGTGTATACACAAAACAACGGCGCATATTGTTGTTAGTTTTTGAATAATAGATATGTTCGCGTACCTGGCCATGGAGTATGTTCTTCAGGGCATAAAAATCCTGATCTTTTGCCGGAATCTCAATTCCACTGCCCCATCGGCCGGCGCCATAAAAATACAGACTGTTTGGGTCGGGAACTGAAGCTCCGTCGATATTTAACTGGTAATAATGAAATCCCTCATCCTGAGGAGCTGATTCACCGATCCAAACACCGTTTTCATCTTTGGCCAGATCGTATTTTACGGCGCCAATATCAAGTTGAACCTTTTTGGCTTCAGGAGCTGAAATTTTCACTCTAACCCTACCCTCTGAATTTACCTGAGGATATTCTTTCCCCGGTTGGTTAACGGATGAGGATTTAAAGTCTTCAATTACTTTGGACTCAGACTGCGCGGAACAAATTCCGCGGATCATCAATGCTGCGAATAAAATAGTCAGAAATTGGTTTTTCATAATATAATCTTTTTGGATTCCATTTCAATTGGTTTGTTGGTAATCGATTTATAAATTTCAATAAATAGGGTTTTATAATCAACAATAAAGAACAACTTCAAAAGATAAAGATCAATACCTGTTCATTGTCCCGACAAATATAGTCCAATATGCTTAGGATTTCCCTCCAAACCTACAGGAAGTTTTGCCATAACAAAGCAGCATAACTCCGCTGAACACTGCCAAAGCGAAATGACCGTTCTGATTGCGTTATTGGGTTGGACTACTCAATTAATAACTTTATCTCCTTTAAATTTTTGGTATCTGAGCAATTTCCATAATATAATTTATATTCACCAGGCAGAACGGTCATTTTACCTGTAGTAAGGTCGAAAAATTCAAAAGAACTGGACGGAAGGAAAATAGATACATCTTCCATATTACCGGCAGATAAATGAACACGTTGAAATCCCCTTAGAGTCTTAATAGGGCCATTATCGTCACCTACCTTAAGCACATATACTTGCACTATCTCAGTTCCATCCATTTTACCTGTATTCTTGACAGGAATGGTAATTTCCACCGATTCGT
Organism: uncultured Bacteroidales bacterium; assembly: GCA_964633185.1. GTDB lineage: Bacteria > Bacteroidota > Bacteroidia > Bacteroidales > UBA10428 > UBA10428. Next base: position 3,629 of record CAZWFM010000005.1, read on the forward strand.
TCCTACTGATCTTTGACTTGCTCAGCTTAGCCTCACCCAATGAGAAAGTAGTATAGCTTAGTCCATACCCAAACGGAAAAAGAGCATCATCCATAAATCGATAGGTACGACCTTTCATGGAGTAGTCTTCGAAGTCTTTGAGTTGATCCGAGCTTTTGTAAAAAGTAACAGGAAGCTTTCCGGATGGATTGTAATCGCCGAACAGTACATCGGCAACAGCCTGCCCGCCCGATTCGCCGGGATACCAGGCCTGTAATATGGCATTGCAACTTTCGGTTTCGGGAGTCAGGGCGATAGCAGAACCCGAACAGTTAACAAAGATTACCTTCTTTCCTGCTTCTTTTATGGCTTTCAGGCAATTTCGCTGCACCGAAGGAAGTTCAATATTGGTGCGGTCGCCATTTTTAAAGCCGGGATACGAAACAGGCATTTCTTCACCTTCAAGATTACCTGAAAGGCCTCCCACAAATACAACTAAATCAATGCCATCAAGCTTTTTGATCAGGTCGGTATAGTCCACATCAACTTCTTTGCCGAAATTGAATTCGATGTTTGCCTGCCAATTGTGTAATTGTATATAATGGATTTCGATTTTATATTTTTCCCCTGCTTCTGCCTTAAAAGGTATCCTTGAAGGAAGCGTGCGCCAATTGTAGTATCTTTTTAGCGTATCTCCGTTTACAATTAATGCAAAAAAACCGGTTGCTCCACCTTTAAATACTATTTCTTCAGTTACTGTAGGTACAAACTCTGTCTCGAATATAGCCGAAAAACCTTCGAGTTTAACTCCCGGTGCAAATTCATGCTGACCGGCCGTAGTCATTTTAATCGGATTTGTGATTTGCTGTGTTGTAACAATTTCACCTGTAAGATCAGGATTGTTCCGGTATGTAGCTGTAAAACCCTGTTTGCCGTTAAATGAACATAGGTCGAAATAACTTTGGGTTATTTTATCTTCTACCAAATCGCACCCCTTATCATACAGAATTCTATCAGACGGGATTTTTGATGTAATTCCCTCGAGAATAGAGATGGTTCGTACCGGTGTACCGTTGTAGTTCCCCCATAACATGGGCTTGTCGTTAGCATTAGGGCCAATTACGGCAATTTTCGAAACCGACTTTGATAAAGGCAGAATATTATTATTGTTTTGTAAAAGAGTCATGGTTTCACGAGCCATATCAAGGGTAAGTTGACGATGCTTCTCATTGTTCAAAATTGAAGGAGATATTTGTGCCCAGGGAACAATAGCATTGTCGTCCATTTCACCCAGGTCGAAACGGCCAATCAATACCCGCATTACACTTTTGTCGATGTCTTCTTCCCTGATCAACCCTCGTTCAACTGCTTCGGGCAAAGTTTTGTAAGGATAATTATCCCACACACATTCCAAATCAGTTCCGGCCAAAACTCCTTTTGAAGCGGCATGCACAGCATCGGATGAAACCTTGTGGGTATTAAAAAAGTCGGTGATAGCACCGCAATCCGAAACCACGATGTATTCATAGCCCCATTCGTCGCGTAGAATTCGCTGCAAGAGCCTTGTGTTTCCGCAACAGGGTTCGTCATCCAATCGCTGGTAAGCACACATTACCTGTCGAACATCAGCCTCCTGAACCAACGCTTTAAAAGCAGGAAGGTAGGTTTCATACATAAGGCGGGGACTCACGTTGTTGAGATTGATCTCATGACGGCTCCATTCCGGGCCAGAGTGTACGGCATAATGTTTGGCACATGCGAGCAGTTTCCGGTATTTCGCATCTTCAGGCCCTTGCAGCCCTTTAACCACCATAACTCCCATGCGTGAGGTCAGGTAGGGGTCTTCGCCATAAGTTTCCTGGCCACGGCCCCAACGCGGATCACGGAAGATATTCACATTGGGGCTCCATACTGAAAGACTCAGAAAACGACGGTTTTCCAGTCCCATTTGTTGCGATTCGTTATATTTAGCACGTGCTTCGTCCGACACTGCGTCGAAGATCTTATACACCAATTCATCGTCGAAGGAAGCAGCCATCCCTATAGGTTCGGGGAAAACCGTAACATTATTGTTATTAGCGTATCCATGGAGAGCTTCGCTCCACCAGTTAAATTTTTTAATACCCAGTCGTGGAATGGCATCAGAATGGTCGCACATCAAAGCGGCTTTTTCTTCGAGTGTCAGCCGTGATATTAAATCCCTGGCCCGTTCTTCGGAACTCAACTCAGGGTTTTGAAAAGGATATTCCTGGGCCGATAAACTTGTACGCAATAAAACGTTGATCATTATAAGAACTCCAGTATTAAATTTGAAATGTTTTAATGTTGTTTTCATAATTTCTTTTTTATAACATTCATTCTTTTGATTTAATTCTTTGTAATTAGCTCTGAACTGTATATCCTCCATTTAAATAAAGAATTCATCCATTCTGGATGCTTAAAAATGAAACCATGTCCGCCTTTAGGATAAATGTGCATCTCAACAGGAACATTATTTTTTTTAACTTTTCGAAGTATTCGATACTGTTATCCACATCTGCCGCATTATTGTCGGCAGCATGTGTGATATATGCGGGAGGAGTGTTTTGATTTACCTGCAGCTCGTTTGAGAATAAGTCTATTTCATCTTTAGTGAGGGTTGTTCCCAATAATTTTGTTTTTGAATCGATATGTATGAAGTTGTTCTGCATACTAATAACCGGGTAAACCAGTATTTGAAGATCAGGTCGCAAACTTGTGTTGTTGCTATTTTCGATATAAACTTCCTGATAATGGGTTGCACATGTTGAGGCAAGGTGCCCGCCGGGCGAAAAACCAAAGATACCCATAATATGTATAATGACCTTGACCATTGATGATTTATTTACTGGTTTTCACTAATTCACTTACTGCCACAGAAAGAAGTATATATTCAGCCGAACCACCGATTGTCACTTCGTTTTCAGCCCATAAAAACGGCCAATCGTCTTTATTTTCAAGAAAGTCAGGCTTCAGTAATAGCAATCCCGGAACTATACCTCCGGCAATAGTTGTGAAATCGGCCCTGTTATTACCATAAGCAACTTTTTTAGAACGCGTTCCTACAGCATTTACAAAAGATATATTTGAATAAGGATGACAACCAAAAATGAAATTCAGACCTCTGAAAACGTGTTCACTATCCATAATTTCAGGGAAAGCTTTATAAGCATAATAGTTTGTAATTGCAGCGTTTACAATCATTCCACTTCCACCCCATCCACTACGCGATATGGGTAAGCCATATGGATTGTCCTTCTCCATTTCTTCAATTGATTCCTTGTACTTAACAATATAACTTTTAAGTTTGGCTTTATATACGGTATCCATATATGGTAAAGCTTTCAATGCTGGGTTAAGGCTTCTGCTTAAAAAAAACATTTGAATAAAATCCCGCCCTTTATTTGATTGTTCAAGCAATTTCCAGATATTTTCCTGAAACCTGTTTGAATATTTCTTGTCTTTTGTAGTAATATATAATTGAAGAACAGTATTTACTTCCGCACTTCCGGCCATCATGCGCATCCATGGTTCACTAAAATCATTACTGTCGTTTTTCATTGTTTCGTCAGCTTCTTCCAACAGTTTTTCTGCATAAGTCAGGCTCTTTTCAGCAAGTTCGTCATTGTACCCCTTTAGTACCCTGCTTGCTGCTGCTAATGTTCCCGCGGTCTGATAATCTAAAAATAAAATGCGGTTGGTAAATGCCCAGCGATCATCCGGAGTTCCGCTTGATACACCATCGGTTTCGTAAAGTCTGAGATTTGGATTATAAGGGAGATTATCTGTTTCTGTAGATGCATCTCCCAGATGATGGTATTGGTGCAGGTTGGGAACAATAATCCCGCGAACCGGGTGGCCAATATTTTCTATCTGTGCCACCAGATTTAAGGTACCATGTTCAATTTGCTGTAAAATATCGGGTTTTCCATCGGGACGATGAATATCGACGTAACGGGTTTTTTGATCAATGTAGGTTTCATCTCTGTCAACCTTAAAGTTTTCCCATAATTCTACAAAATCTGAAATTACTATATTATGCGAACCTGTTTGAATGTCGAAATCTCCTGCATCAAACCATCCGCCAATTGCCATTCCCGGAATATGTTCCAATGGTTTGTATTTGGTATCTGTACTTGGCCCTTGTTTGTAACCATCGAAATGCTGATGGTTTACAGGAGCCTGAAGGCAGTCGTCAAGAAAAGAAACACCATGCCATGTACGATAAGCCTCATTCACCTGCATGTGATCCATTTGTACGGGGAACCAGATATCTAACGTTGGATACCAGATCTTATCATATACATCTGGGCCAATCACAAATGCATTGGTTTTTTGCTCACCATATTGGATATAGTATATTCCCGGTTCAATTACTGCGCTGAAATCAAATTTTGCATAATTATAACGAAGGTAATCTCCCCATACTTTAACCTTACCTGTAAATTTCTGAATTGATCTTCCTTCCGAGTTTACCAGAAATAAAGATGCATTTTTTAATGGAGTATCGTTTTTATCCAGTTCAATAACAGCAACTTTTTCCTGACCAGGAACATAACCTACCTGAGAAAAGCCAATTATAGGTTTCCTGATCCAGTTTGGAATGGCGTTTAATTCCAGGTACCATGTTAAAACATTTCCGGTTTTATTGGCCGGTAGTAAACTGCGCAGAATGAACCATCCATTTTGTGCTACGTTACGGCCATCGAAAAACATTAATTCAGCATCAGGGCTTTCCACCTTCACATAGCGTTCGGGATCTTCCGGGGCAAATACTATGGTTTTGCCGGTTCCCAGAGGATAGGGAACAATAAATTCGTTCATTCCTCTGTCGTCAAAAGTTGAGTGACCTCCAAATTGAGGGATTTTTTTACTGACGGATTCAATTTTCGTATCACCAAACGGATATCTTGGAAAAACTCCGGGACTGCCATCTATCAGGTAAGTTTTTCCAAAGTATGCAGAGGGCAAAAATTCAAGATTAAACCCGGCACTTCCTTCCAGTTCTTCAGGAATCGGATTATCTAAAAAAACACTGATTTCAACCCCGTTATCTTTTGCGGTTACACTTATTTTTGATTTGAAATTAAGTTCTTCATAGCACAGTTCTACAACAATGGTTTGACTGCCATTTTCTACTTTGCGATCTACAAGGCTTGGCACCAGATCCCACTGTTCAGGGGTGTTCTGTAATCTGACAGCGCCTCCGGTTGCAGTTCTTACACCATGGTGAATAAGTTCTATACCAGCAGTTTTTTCGTCAAAAAACATCCCGTCATATTGGTTGTTGAAGACCAATACATTAACTCCTGATTTTTCGAAATATCCTAATTCATTTATAATAAGTTTCTGACTATATGCGTGTTGTAATATACATGTAGAAATTAAAAATAAAGCGGTTTTTTTTAGGCTTGATAACATGATTTTAAGCTTGTGAATTAATGGTATTTATTGAGATTTTCAAGAGTACATCTACTTTTTAATTCCAGAACTTCCTTGTTATTACAACTGTGGACGTTATTGGAAAAAATAGTTCCGGTAGATCAATTGTATTTTGATCTACCGGAATACCCCTAACCTACCTACCTAAATTATACAAACCTAAAACCCTAACTAATCTATGTTTGTATTGGATGCAGTCTCTTCAAGCGGATAAGGCAATAATGCTTTATCGGGATTTGATGCTATATATCCAACAGGATCCGGATTAAGCGTTGAGAATTTATTATTCTTTCTCCAGCGTGCAAGTTCTAAAACTCTGAGTTTTTCGTTAGAAAATTCAACCATAGATTCGTGCATAATTGCCCGCATTACTTCATCATAACTGTTACACGGATAGTTTGATGTAGGATAAGGGGGCATATCAACACTTGCGCGAGCACGTATCTCATTCAGATAAACAATTGCCTGTGCTTGCGTACCAGCTTCATTTTCACATTCGGCCAGTTTTATAAGGACTTCCGCATAACGCATATTCCGGTAATTAATGTTAGAAGTGTAGTACCCGCCCGGATCTAATTTGTACATAGGTGAGTATTTTTTCCAACTGGTTTTAATGGTTTCGCCATGAAAATTTGAAGAGTAACCATTTTGCATTTCATCGGTAAGCACTATTGGATCCTCTGGAGGGCCAAAGGTATCGCCTGAAAAATATGCCGTTTCGTGCAAACGGGGATCTTCTTTATCGTCGCCGTTGTCTAAGTGTTCGAAATCGTTAAGAAGTTTATCGGATGGAATACAATTTCTCCAGGCTACCGGACTATAATCCTGGAACATAACGTTGGACCTTTGATTCGTAGAGTTACCATCACCACCCCAGGTAAATCCATCACCTGCAAAACCGATTTCAAAAACTGATTCCGCATTGTACTCGGTTTCTTCCATAAAATTGTCAGCGTAATTATCCACAAGACTATATGGACCATTCTGATATATATCCAACAAAACAGTACTGGCTTCGCTGTATTTTCCCTGGTGCATATATACCCGGGCCAGTAATAACTTAGCTGCTCCTTTTGAAGCCCTGCCTGCATCGTCGCCGGTATATGTCCATTCCAGATTGTTCTGAATGGCTGTTAAATCTGTTTCCAGCAACTGATAAACTTCTGACTCTTCGGAAAGCGGTTTTGCATCATCAGAGGTTTCTGCAGTTTCAGTATATATTGGTATTCTTCCCCAATTAACAACCAAATAGTAATATGCATAGGCACGTAAAAATTTTGCTTCGGCAACCCTTTGGTTCAACAATGCGGCATCAATATCTTCAATTCCGGAGCTAAACTGAATCACAGCATTTGCCCTGTGTATCATTCGGTATAGTCCTCTCCAGGCTGCCTGGATCGGATAATTACTATTATCATACGTTCCATCAAGTAATTGTGCGTTGTGAGTTTCTAACTGACTACCGCCGGCAGCATGTTCATCTGCGCGACAGTCAGAAAAATATTGCATCATCCGGCCCCATAAATCAGCTCCGTAAAATTGGGAGTATATTCCGTTAGTTGCAGCAGTTAACTGATCGGCATCTTTATAATATTGGTCCGATGTAAACTGATTTGGATTTGTCTGCTCTAACAGGTCTTCGTCACACGAAAGTGCGAGGATGAAGACCAATAAAAACAATACTAAATATTTTATATTCATTTTCATCTTTTTTAATGTTAGTAATTTAATCATCGCTTAAAATGACAGGTTAATACCAAATATGTATGTTCTGGGTTGCGGATAAAATCCGAAATCTACCCCTTGAAGCAATGTGGCATTATCCTCACCGGAATAATTAGATGACGCACCAATTTCCGGATCATAACCAGTATATTTTGTGAATGTTAAAAGGTTCTGGGCCGTAACATATATACTTAATCCGGACACCGCTCCATTTAATATGGACGACATTGCTTTTTGTGGTAAACTGTAACTAATAGTGAGATTTTTAACTCTTAAATAGGATCCATCTTCAACAAACCGATCGGAAGTACGGGCGTTATGATTTGGATCGCCACTTATTGCCCTGGGTACATCAGTATCTGTATTTTGAGGTGTCCATGCATCAAGTACCTTTGTATCGCCGTTAAATAAGCGCATCATACCCTGTGTGAGTACACTGGTACCATTATATATTTCATTACCGTGTACCCCCTGAAGAAGTAAGGAGGCACTAAAACCTTTATAACTGGCAGCAATATTTAAGCCATAGGTAAAATCGGGCAAATAACTACCAAGAAATTTACAGTCATCTTCGTCAATGATGCCGTTTCCATCCAGGTCCTTAAATTTGATATCACCGGGTGAAGTACTTTCAGTTTGGTAATATATACCATTGGCAGCATCAGGATTTAACGCATCAATTTCAGCTTGTGTTTGGAAAATACCTTCAACTTCCCAGCCATAAAAACCTTGTATGGGTTCACCTTCTACTGTCCGGGTAATTGTATAACCACCATAGTCAGACGTTGTACCTCCTTTGTCTATGTTAGGCTGTCCTGTACTTAATTTCAAAACTTCATTTCTGAGGAAGGTAATATTTCCATCAATTGATACATTAACTTCACCGAACTTTTTACTATAGCCTACATTAAACTCATATCCCCAGTTTTTCATTGAACCTATATTTGTTGCAGGATTTACAGCATATCCCAAGGAAGTAGGCAAAGGATTGTCAACAATCAGGTTGTCAGTCTTACGTATAAAATATTCAGCAGAAAAGGAGATGGAATTTTCTAACAATGCTAAGTCGAATCCAAAGTTGGACATGGTAGTAATCTCCCATTCCAGATCTTTGTTCGGCAATTTATTGTAATATGCCCCAACATTGTTGGCATAACCGTTATTAAATACTGCGGTGGTATTGGTATAAACAGAAGATTGCCATGGATATGCATCAACCGCATTAAATCCAAGCTTTCCGTAACTTGCACGCAATTTAAGATTCGAAATAACATTAACATTCTCCATGAAACTTTCTCTGCTTATTACCCATCCTGCAGAAGCTCCGGGGAAATATCCCCATTTTTTGCCTGGAGCAAATACTGAAGAACCATCGCGACGAATTGAGAAATTAACCAGGTATTTATTATCAAATGCATAATTTAATCTTCCTGCATAAGATAGTAAGACAGTTTTTTCTTCATAACCATCAAGGGATTGGGCTGAGGAACCGGCCAATTGATTAAGGTCATTAGTTGGCTGTTTACCACTTCCGTTAAGAACAAACTTTTTTGTTTGCTGTTGCTCTGCAACTAAAACAGCATTAATATTATGTTTACCAAAATAATGATCAAAAGTCAACTGGTTAGTAATAACAGGAGAATAATAAGTATAACGCTCATCGGTCAGTTCATTTTCCACCCTAACGTTATAACCTTCATTAAAAATAGGTAATCTTATAATATGTCTATCCGTCGTATAGTCAATACCTACACTTGAGCGATACTTTAACCAGTTTGTAAATCTTAATTCAGCATATACATTACCAAGAATGTCTACAATATTAGTCTGATCAGTTTCCAATTCAGCTATACGTACAGGATTTTCTGGATCGCTTCCATCTGTAGTCTGTGCCCCTCCGAATCCACCTTCATTCATTGGGTTGTAAACAGGAACATAAGGTACCTGGTTCACAATGTGTTTTACCAAAGTACGTCCACCAGCAATTCTTTGATTGGACATTTCACTATACGATGCTTTTATGTTTTCTCCTATGGTAATAAAATTATTTAATTTACTTTCAGAGTTAATCCTGAAACTATGCCTGTTATAATCACTACCCAGCATAATACCTTCTTGTGAAAATCTTCCGTAAGAAGTGTAAATACGGTTTTTTTCATTACCTCCCGCCAGACTTACATTAAACTGTGCAATAGGTGCAGTGCGAAACATTTCATCCTGCCAGTCCGTTTCAGTTTGGGCATAAGTTTGTGATGCACCTTCATAAATTGGCTCATCCATATGTGTAAAGCGGTATGGTAATTCCAATCCTGCATTTGTGAGCAGTTCGGTACCATATTGAAGATACTCATCTGTATTTAATAAGTCGAGCTTCTTCCATGCTTTTTGAATCCCATAGGAGGCATCAATATTCAACGTAATTTTATCAGATCTTTTGCCTGTTTTGGTTGTGATAATGACAACTCCATTCGCTGCACGAGATCCGTAAATCGCTGCTGACGCAGCATCTTTTAAGATAGATACCGACTCTATATCCTTTATATTGAAATTGTTAAGATTTTCAACGGGCATACCATCAATAACATACAGCGGATCGGAAGCATAATTTACTGAACCGATGCCTCGTATACGCACTGTCGGGGATGTGCCGGGACTTCCGGTGTTTACCACAGTAACACCTGAAACCTGGCCCTGCAAAGCGGATTCAATAGAACTGACAGGTTTTGATTCAAGAGACTCTGCATCCAGTTTCGAAACAGAACCGGTTAAGTTTTGCCGGGCTTGCGTTCCATAACCTATTACCACAACATTGCTCAGTTCCATTAAGTTCAACACCAACATAACATTTATCTCTTTCTGGTTACCTACTACTATATTTTCAGTATTGTAACCTATAAAAGAGAATGTGAGAGTAGATTCCGAATCAGCCTTTATTTCAAACTTTCCATTTTCATCAGTTATGGTACCTACACTGGTTCCTTGGATTGTTATATTCGCGCCAACCAAGGGTTCTCCAGTTTCGTCGGTTATTGTGCCATGAATTAATGAGGTTTGTCCTAAACTCCAGAGTGAATACAGAAGCTGTGGTAACATGAAAATTGCTACCTTAAGAAGTCTGTTTTTTTTCATAGATGATAAGATTAATAGTTAGTAAATTAGAAAACTTAGGGTTATCTTACTGTAATATTTTACAATAAAAGTTATATATCTGCCAAATATAGACTTACATAAATAGCAGATATAAAACAATTGTTGAATAAATGTTCTCTCTGGTTGAAATAATAAGATTTATGCATTGAAAGGATTGGAGATCATAGTCAGGGATTTTTATTTAGAATGTAATCTCAAAGTAGATGGTAATATGGCTTTCATCTATATAATTAACTAATTTTATTTAGTAAATTATTAAAAATGAGAATTTTAATATTAATGATTTGTATTATTTCTTGCTTTCAGCTCCGTGCACAGGAGTATATGGTCTTTTCAACAATAAATGCCAACAACGGCCTTTCCGATAACAGATTGCTAAGAATTGGCCAGTTAAATGATGGAAGAATGGTGTTTATTACCGAAGGGCTGGTTAATATATATAATGGTACTGATTTTTCTTATATTCATTTTAATGAACGTGAAGCTTACGAATTGTCCAACTATTCCGGTTTTCACCGAGTTTATATAGATAACAACAATCAGCTCTGGCTAAAAAACTATTATAAACTTTTTCATTTTGACATGAACACTGAATTATTTGTGCCAAATGTCGATAGTATTTTTAAAAGTCAGGAAATTAAAGGTCAGGTATCAGATATTTTTATGGACAACAATTTTAATTTTTGGTATTTAAATGACTATGACGATCTTTATTATCACAGCGAAATAGAAGATGTAACCCATTTGTTTGCCTCTAATATTTCAAAAGTGAATGGAGAGCATGACCATTTGTATGATATTGCCGCTAATGATTCCCTGGTTTTCTTGTTTTACAAGTCGGGACAAATGATATGTTTTGATATTGAAAGCAAGGTAGCACTGTATATTGATAATCCATTTAAAAAGGAGAACATTTACACGGTTAGTTTAACAGTCGTTCCATATAAACACTATTTATATCAGCTTCGAAATGGATATGAAAATAAATCATCTTTTTTAAGATATAATATACTAAATCGGAAATGGGAATATATTTTTGAAAAGTCCTGGCAGAATTCGATAAATATTAACAATAAAGGTAATTGTTGGTTAAGTTCAGGTAATGGTCTTTGGGTTACAGATGGATCATTACGAAATATAACAATCATAGAAAATTTCAATTTAGAGGGAGGTGAAATACTCAAAACTGAGATTTTACACCAGTATAATGATAATACTGGAGGATTATGGGTCGGCACAATTAACAAGGGTCTACTTTACTATCATCCGGATCGGTTTAAATTCAGGGAATTCGGCTTGTCTTATTTTGGAATAAAAGAAAATGAACTTTTGATATATTGTCTGGCAGATTTTGATGGCGATATATTAATAGGTACACAAAGGGGATTGTTTCGATACATCAAAGGAACCAGAAAACCGATTTATTTGGATGATATTCCAAAAAACGTTCAATGTAATTCACTTTATAAAGACAGCAAAAGAAGAATTTGGTTGTGTACTTCTGAAAATGGTCTATACTGTATCACCAAAGATAATGTTAGACATTATAACTTGTCCTTTTACTGTCAGAATATTCACGAAACTAACAAGGGGGATCTCTATATTAGTACTTTCAATGGATTTGGTGTTTTTGATCCTGCTTCAGGCAATTTCACTCAAGTATCTGAATCCACTAAACTGGGCTGGATTTATCAGCTTATGGATTTTAAGGAAGAAAAATTACTAGGAGTTGCTTACGGTTACGCAGGCTTATTTGTATATGATATTAATAAGGAAGTTTTTACTTATCCCGAAGATGAAGAAAACTGGATGCTGCGTCATAGTAACCTGAAATGCCATGATATGTTTACAGATCATCGTGGACTTATTTGGTTTGGGACACAGGATGGATTAAACGTATATGATCCTCATAATAACACTCAAGAAAGTTTTTTTAAATCAGATGGATTAGTAAACAATAATATTCGTTCCATAATTGAGGATAATTTAGGCCGTATATGGTTGTCAACATCTAACGGAATTTCATGTATTTCTATCGTTAAAAACGATAAGGATTACCTTTACTCCTTTACCAATTATAACAGAAATGATGGTGTTATTGATAACGAGTTTTTACAAAGGTCTGTGGTAAAAACATCGGACAACAGATTATTATGGGGAGGAGTGGATGGATTTAACGAATTAAATCTATCTAAAATAGATACTTCAAAACCTCAACTTTCTGCACCCATAATTACAAAATTCCTTCTATTTGGAAACGAAATAAGAACTGGCGAAAAATACGATGGAGATATTATTCTTAACCAATCAATAAGTGTAACTAAGTTTATTAATTTAAAACATACACAAAACTTTCTTGGTTTCGAATTTTCTGCACTGAACTATATGAATCCAACGCAAACATACTATAAATATATGTTGGAGGGAATTGACGCTACATGGAATGAGGTAGGTACCAAAAATGGGATTGGGCATGTAAGCTACACCAATTTATCTCCGGGCACATACAATTTGAAAATTTTCGCTGCTAATAACAACCGGATATGGAGCAATAATTATACGGAAATGATTATTGTGATCAACCCACCGATCTGGAAAACACCTTTGGCATACATATTATATATTATCTTGTTGTTAGGAGTTTTTTGGTATATGATACATTCTTATCTGAAAAAGAATAAAAAGAAAATAATGAACAAACAAAAGTATGAATTGGAGCAGTTGAAGTTGGCTTTTTATACTAATATCAGCCATGAACTCAAAACGCCACTAACCCTGATATTGACACCGCTGGATTCAATTATTAAGAAAACCGGTGATTTTTCATTGAAAAAACAATTGACAGGAATTTATAATAATGCCAAAGAATTGTTGAAATTGGTAAATCAGCTACTGGATTTTCGTAAAATAGAGATGAAGGGGGAAACCCTTCAATTAAGCTATTGTCAGGTTAATGAATACCTGAAAGAATTATCATATCCTTTTAACGAAATGGCAGATGAAAAAGGAGTTTCAATTTCCTACAAGGAAGATAGTATAAACCTAAATGTATACTTAGATAAAGGAAAATTGAAAAAAATATTAAACAATTTATTGTCAAACGCGCTGAAATTTACACCTAGTGGAGGAACTATAGAAATTAACCTGATTACAGAATTACCTGGAGATGAATCCGGGGAAGTATTTTGTATTCAAGTATCTGATACGGGATGTGGGATCAGAGATAGTGATTTACCTCATATTTTTGACAGGTTTTTTCAGAGTAACCGCAACGACCGGTCTACAGGAAGCGGGATAGGTCTCCACCTGGTTAAAGAATACGTTAAAATGCATAACGGGACGATTGATGTTCAGAATAGCCCAGGAAAAGGAACTACCTTCACCGTTAAGCTACCGGTCAAATTACAATCAGATGTGGATATTGAGTCAGATATAGCTATTAACACTGAAAGACAAAATATAAAAATATTATTGATTGACGACAACGTAGAGTTTAGGAAATTCCTGTATAACGAACTTTCAGAAATTTACGAAGTTATTACCGCATCGAACGGTAAAGACGGATTGTTAAAAGCAAGGAAGGATCACCCTGACCTGGTTATTTCCGACATTATGATGCCCGAAATGTCTGGCACTGAATTTTGCCAAATATTAAAAAATGATATTCGAATTTCACATATTCCGGTTATTTTACTTACAGCGAGAACTTCAGAGGCTTTCCAAGTAGAAGGATTTAAAGTTAAAGCAGATGCATATATTACAAAACCTTTTAATATGGAAATTCTTCTGCTTCGCATACAAAATCTTATTGAACAACAGGAAAAACGCGAACAGTTATTTAAAAATGCCATTGTTTTGTCACCAGATACCTTCACTACTAACGAAGTTGACAAGGAACTCATTAAAAAAGCATTAATTCAGGTCGAAAATAATATTGATAATTCTTCCTATTCAGTAGAGCAATTGAGCAAAGAATTGTTTATGGACCGGACAGGACTTTACCGTAAATTAATGGCAATTGTCAGGCAAACACCAACAGAATTTATACGCGCGGTAAGACTCAAAAAAGCAGCCATTTTATTGAGAAAAGGCATACCTGTTTATGAAGTATCCGAAGAGGTTGGCTTTGGATCAACCAGTTATTTTATTAAATGCTTCCAGAAAGAATATGGTGTAAAGCCGTCTTCTTATAAATCAAAAGAGCTGAATAACACAATTGATGATTGAAGTATTAAGATTCATAGATTTATAAGTATCTAAATAATACATTTGAATGGATATATTTTTACAGATATAGATATTGGTGCAGGATCGGCCGTATACATCGTCTGAATAATCGGATTCTGTCCATGAATTTCCAAGTAATTCATACTTAGTACAAATAAGTATAACGCCAATACTTTATACACGCGTTTCATTATCTATTCAATTATTTGGTAAGAACAAACCCGCCACTGGGCTGAACAGTAATTGACACTTCTCCATCATTATCGGAAACCTTAATATAATCCTTGTAAGTTTCTTTGCTCTTTTTGTCGTTGTACACCGCTACATTTTGTCCGGCAAACATAGGTAGCCTTAGTTTTAACTCAATGGCTGTTTTATTTGCATTTACACCCGCCACGTACCACTTCTGATTATGGCGACGTGCAATTACACAGTATTTACCCGGATATCCATCTATGAAACGTGTTTCATCCCAGGTAGTAGGTATATTACCCATGAAGTCAATTTCAAAAGCCGGTACATCCTTAAGATTATCTGGCGTTAATCCGAACATCTGTACCGGATTTTGGAAAAGAACGCCTGTAGCCAATTGAAAAGCATCAGTTGTCAACCGTTCCTGCTCTTTTTGATTCCCTTTGTTCAAGAAATCATTTAGCAACACACCGCCAAATTCCATACTGGCCACGGTATTGCGCATAAAAGGATGTAATGTTGCATAAAAAGCCTCTTTTTCACGTACATCCTGAGAGAAAATAAGCATTTCAGACGCAAGTACTGCTTCACTTCCGACAAAATTGGGAAACATTCTTTCCCAACCTCGGGGAAGGGTGGCTCCGTGAAAAATAACCATCAAACCGTATTCATTGGCATCGGAAAGTATATCTTCATACAAACGCATGGTTTCCTGTTTATCACCACCAAGAAAATCAACTTTCAATCCCTTCACTCCGGCTTCCTGCAGAATTTTCATCTCCTGTTTACGCGCTATGGAAGTGTTCATTTTATTCATCGGGCCTTGAAATGCATCGTTGAACGAACCGTTTGAATTATACCATAAGAATACTCCAACTTCTTTCGATCGGGCATACCTAACAAGTTCTTTCATCTTTTCGTAGCCAAGCCTGGTGTCCCACCATGCATCAATCAATATGTATTCAAAACCGAGGTCTGCAGCTAAATTGATAAATTTTATCTGGTCCTCAAAGTTCATACTGTTGTCCTGCCAAACTATCCAGCTCCACGTGCCACGGCCATATTTATAGGCTTGAGATGGTTCATAAAGCGGGTCAACTACATCGAACGGAATCGTTGTTTCAACAATCGGTTTGAGAGTCTCGCCAACAGTAATTGTGCGCCAGGGAGTGACACTGGGAAGACCAATTTGTGCACCGGTACTACCAAATCCATTGTTTTGTTCAGGATCTGGATATTCAACAGTATAAATACCGTCATCAAAGCTGCTCATGTGGGAGGCACAGTAAAGGCTTCTCACTCCCGATTCTGAAAGTAACACCCAACCGTTATCACCCACGTGAAAAAGGCCGGGGAATACGTATCCTTCAGGAGAAGATGTTTCCTCTATTGGCGCATCGGCTTCATAGCTACTCTCGTAACTGGGAGAGGTGCGTGCAAAACCGCCCATAGGACTCATCATCGGAGAGAGAAAGGCTGTGGTAAAGGAAGGGAATTTGAATCCGGTTACTTCTTTCTCGACAACACAGGCTAACCTTTCTCCCCAGGTTGGTAATTCATACCGGAAGGCAATATCGTTATTGCTTACCTGAAACAATACAGAAATCTCTTTTTTCTGGGCATTTGCAAAGGTACATTCCAGAGTATTTGCCTTGTATTTGATATACAAATGCTTGATTTTTTCCTGAGTATACTCTTTTTCGACCTCCCCGTCGGATATTCCGACTAAACTCATGTTAACACTGAAATCCCCCTCATTGGTAATTAACCCTATCGGGGAGCTCTCGAGCATGATTTTCCCTTTGTAGGTAACAGAATACATCGGTCTGCCATTTTCAATTAGTACAATTAATTTCAGGTTTCCATCGGGACTGGATACCATCGGTGTATTCTGTGAATACAATGCTGAAGAAATCAGCATACAACCGAAAACAATTAATTTTATCATTTTATTTTCAAATGTTTATTTGATGAATTTTTATGCGTCCTAATTGCATTGTTTTTCTTCTCCATTTTTAAATTCGGGTTTTTCGTTTTATACTCATCCTTCTACATCAATTAATATTTTGGTAACTATACCCGGATTCTCATCCCAGAATTGAAAAGCTTCGGGAATCTCGTTAAACTCATAAGTATTAATTCCGGCATTGCGTCGAAGGAAGTGGCCATCCGGTTCGGAGAAAACCGTAACATTATCGTTATTAGAGTATCCATGGAGAGCTTCGCTCCACCAGTTAAATTTTTTAATGCCCGGTCGTGAAATGGCATCAGATTGGTCGCACATCAAAGTGGCTTTTTCTTCAAGCGTTAGCCTTGATATTAAATCCATGGCGCGTTCTTCGGAACTCAACTCAGGGTTTTGAAAGGGGTATCGCTGCCCCATAAATAAATCGAAAATAACAGGTTCAGGATAATTAGAAGCTTTTTTTTCATGAGTTGATCTTTAATAGTTTTTTGTGAGCTTTATGGAACATTCATAATTCTCGCGGATATTTTTTGTATCCAATTGAACGATTTTATATTTCTTTAAATACCATTTTATCAAGGTTTAGGAAATCACCATCAATAACCAGTTTCAATACATGCTGACCTGCATCCAGTTTTATAGTCTTTTTTACAACATTCCAGGATTGAAAGCCTGAAGTATTTGGGATTGATATTATTCCTGTCTTGTTTTCACCGTCGCATTCCAGATGTATTTTAGCATTGTCGAAGTTTGAGGCTATATAGAAAGAAACCTGGTAATTTGCTGATTTTTTTACGGTTACAGTATAGGCCATCCATTCACCGGTATAAGTCCATCCGATATTGTAACCACCTGCCGAGCATTCCTCAATATCCACTCCTTCATTTGAGCGATATTGCCCGCCTGTATTTTCCGGTTCTCTGTCGTAGTATGCATCATCGGGGCAGCCGGTATCGAAATCCTCGGCTTCGATGATTCCGGGAACCGTATGCGGTTTGAAAGCTTCCTGCCTGATCTCGCAGACTTCCATGAGTTTCCACACTGATGATGAATTATTTTCCGAATCCTGTAATTCAGCCATATTTCCTTCGGTAAAAGGAGTATTTAAAGATAATATCCTGTTTGAAAATTGTTTATTGGAAATTCTTAACAATCCATTATGCGCATCCTCTATTTTCCAAAATTGATTATCATTCCCGTTATAATCTGAAATTATCAGAGCCTGGCCCGAAGTCCTGCATGAGAGTACTTTCTTGTTATTTTCACGGTTCATAATTTTATAAATGCCTTTGCCTGCAGGTTCCAACTTCCACTGATTTGAAAAATCTTTTTTGTTTCCTGTTAGTTTCAGATCTGAACCAAGTACCAAACTGCCTTTATTGTCGCCCGGAACGATATGATAATGTGGAGTACAGTCAATTTCTGCATACA